>CAZBDM010000063.1:7337-13125 GCA_964490675.1 uncultured Oligoflexales bacterium | reverse complement strand
CGCCTATGAAGAGGTGCAGGGTGAAGTGGTAGCGTCTTGGCTAAAGATGCAGCAAAGTGAAAAGATCTACGAAAAGCTCGAAAAACTGCAAAAAAACCCAAAATTTGATCAAATGAGCTCGACCCAAAGACGTGTGATTGAAGGGAAGCTCCTTGATGCCAAGTTAAGCGGCATCGGTCTTAAAGGTAAAGAAAAGGAAAGGTTTAATGAGCTTGCTAAGGAAATGAGTGAGCTTCAGACCAAATTTTCCAATAACGTGCTCGACTCAACCAAGGCCTTTCAGTTGATCCTGAAAGAAAAGGAAGAGATAGCTGGGTTTCCGGAGAGTCTTCTGAGCCTGTGTGCGCATCTCTACAATCAAAAGTTTCCTGATGAAAAGACGGCGACCTCTTCAGAAGGACCCTGGCTTGTGACTTTGGACTTTCCTGTCTTTGGGCCTTTTATGGAGAACGCTGAGCGAAGAGATCTAAGAGAAAAGCTATACCGTGCCTACGTGACGCGAGCATCAAGCGGTGAATTCGACAATCAACAAAATCTTTTGCGTATCCTTCAGATTAGAAAAGAACAGGCTCAGCTTCTCGATTTTGAAAGCTATGCGGAAATGAGTTTAGCTAGAAAAATGGCCGATAAAGTTGAAGATGTTTATAAGCTTGAAGAGGAGTTAAGGCAGGCTTCTTACGAAAAAGGTGTCGAAGAGCTCGAAGAGATTGAGGCCTTTGCAAAGTCAAAAGGTTTTCATGAAGAGATCAAAAACTGGGACCTGTCTTTTTGGGCTAAGCATCTCAAGGAGGAGCGTTATCAGTTCAGTGAAGAAGACGTTAGGCCTTATTTTCCTCTACCTAAAGTCTTCGATGGCCTCTTTGCTTTGGTTAAAAATATCTTTTCGATTGAAGTGAAAGAAGCAGATGGCGAAGCAGAAGTTTGGCATGAAGATGTAAGGTTCTTTAAGCTTTTTGACGAAAATAATCAGCATATTGCCTCTTTATTTGCTGATCCTTATTCAAGGCCGGAAACAAAGCGAGGTGGTGCTTGGATGGATGATTGTTTAGGGCGTCATGAGTTTACTGAAAAGGTGCAAAACCCGGTGGCTTACATTGTCTGTAATTTTAGTCCACCTGTTGGTGATACTCCTTCTCTATTAACATTTAGAGAAGTTGAAACCTTGTTCCATGAATTCGGTCACGCGCTTCAGCACATGCTGACAAAAGTTAGTTTTTCAGATGTCGCCGGCGTTAACGGTATCGAATGGGATGCTGTCGAGCTCGCAAGTCAGTTTATGGAGAACTGGTGCTATCACAAGAAGACTCTTCAAGGTCTGGCAAAGCATTATCAAACCGGTGAAACACTGCCCGATGCTCTCTACGAAAAGATCCTTGCGTCGAAAAACTATCGTGCTGCACAACTTATGTTAAGACAAATAAATTTTGGTCTTGTTGACATGGAGCTTCATAGTCGATTCGATCCTAATAGCGGCAAATCTGTCTTTGATGTTGAACATGAAGTTGCTGAGAAAACCGCTGTCATTAAACCTATTCCAGAAGACCGTTTTCTTTGTGCTTTCAGCCATATTTTTGCAGGCGGCTATGCGGCGGGCTACTACAGCTACAAGTGGGCTGAAGTTTTAAGTGCTGATGCTTTTGCTGCTTTTGAAGAGGTAGGTCTTGAAAACCATGAAGAAGTCAGTAAGGTAGGCCTTGCTTTCCGTGATACGGTTATGGCTCTCGGCGGTAGCGTTCATCCAAGTGAAGTGTTTCGAAAGTTCCGAGGCAGAGATCCTAGTACTATGCCTCTTTTGAAGCACTCTGGACTTGCTTAAAAAAGGAAAACAATGGAAGAAGGACGGCTTCTTAAAATGAAGACAGGTCATGAATCGGGCCATGTCTTCTACCACTTAAGACTCGCGGACAAAGAAATCCCTATCAATGACTTTGTTGGTCAAACAATAAAACTTAACTATCTAGGGACGATTCACTGTATTCATTGTGGCCGTAAGACCAATAAAAGCTTTTCACAAGGTTATTGTTTTCCTTGTTTTCGCAGCCTTCCAGAAACAGATATGTGTATCGTCAAGCCGGAGCAGTGCCACTTCGACCAGGGTACCTGTCGGGATGCTGCGTGGGGTGAGAAGCACTGTATGATCGATCATACTATATATCTGGCGAACTCTTCTGGATTGAAGATTGGCATTACGCGAAGCTTCCAACAGGAAACGAGATGGATGGATCAAGGGGCCATTCAAGCTCTTCCCATCGCGCGGGTCAAAAAACGTAAAGATGCCGGTCTTGTTGAGGTGGCGGTCAAACAGCGGGTTTCCGACAAAACCAATTGGCGTAAGATGCTCAAGGGAGAAGTCGAAGAGATCGATCTCGTTTCCCATAGAGATCAGTTGAAAGATCTTTTGCCAGATGGGATCGATGTGGAGTTTCTTGCCGACGAAAACGTAAGAAATTTTACTTATCCTGTAAAAATCTTCCCAAAAAAAATTGTTTCCTACAACTTTGATAAAAATCCTGAAATTCAAGATGAACTTCAAGGGATTAAGGGACAGTATCTGATCTTTGCCGGCGGTGTTATCAACATGAGAAAATTCGCCGGTTATGATGTCAGGTTTGAACCACCTCATTAACGAAGCTTCGCGGAAGCTTTGGCGGGCAAGCTTCTCAATTTTCAAAGTGATGTCAAAAATTTGACAACATACACTTTTGTCTTTTCACAAGCTTTTCTTGACATGATTTGCTGGCGGCATCTAATTCTCGATGTAATCTGGACGGCCAGCCAGTATGTCGCTATCATTTAGTTAGTACCAATTTCACAAACAAAGGGTTTTTGAGCAGGACGCTCAAGTGGGTTCCTATTGGCCAAAATAGGAGTCTTTTTTCACTTCTATTAGGGGGAGTTATGATTCGAATCATTTCGGCATTGGTGTTAGGTGCTGGGCTGTCGATTGCAGCGCAAGCGCAAGTCAACAAGTTCTTTAATCTCGATAAAGAGCATGTCCCTGACCAGCTGATTGTTAAATTTAAGCCTGGCTTTCATTCACAAAGTCTTTCGACACTTGAATCGATGCAAGCTAAATCGTTGCGAAGCTTTTCGTCAAACGGGGCACAGCTTGTGCAGTTCTTTACCGCTTCTGATTCGAAAGCGCTTTTTGAAAAGGCAAAGCAATTAAGTGCCATGCCACATGTAGAGTATGTCGAAGCGAACACCATCATTCGCCTCGAGTCTACTCCTAATGATCCTCGTTATGAAGAACTTTATGGTCTTCATAATGAAGGTGCAACTGGTGGGACGAGTGATTCTGATATCGACGCTCCCGAAGCGTGGCAAGTTTCAACTGGTTCAATGGACGTTCTTGTTGGTGTGATAGATACAGGAATTGATTATAACCATCCAGACATCAAAGATAACTATTGGAACAATCCTGGTGAAGTAGGTCTCGATGCTGAAGGCAGAGATAAGAAGACCAATGGGGTTGATGATGATAACAATGGATTTGTTGATGACTGGCGTGGCTGGGACTTTGTCAATAATGACAACGATCCTTTTGACGATCACAGTCACGGAACACACTGTGCTGGAACAATTGGAGCGAAGGGCAATAACGGTGTTGGTGTTGTTGGTGTTAACTGGGATGTCTCTCTGGTGGGTATCAAATTTCTCAGTGCCAGTGGTTCAGGTAGTCTTGCTGATGCTGTATCCGCCATTGAGTATGGAACAACAATTGGCGCAGATTTAACAAGCAATAGCTGGGGTGGCGGAGGCTTCTCTCAAACAATGGAAGATGCAATTAGAGGCGCCCATGATGCGGGAATCCTATTTGTCGCTGCTGCAGGTAATAGCTCTTCAAATAACGATGTCACACCTCACTATCCTTCTAGTTACGATGTAGAAAATGTCATAGCCGTTGCTGCTTCGGATCATGACGACGGCATCGCGAGCTTTTCAAGCTATGGTAGAAGAAGTGTTCACTTAGCAGCTCCAGGCGTTGATATTCTTTCCTCTACTCCTAGCAGTCAGTATAAGAAGTACAGTGGAACTTCTATGGCGACGCCTCACGTTGCTGGTGCAGTTGCTCTTGTGAAATCTGTTTATCCAGATATGGGTCATTTAAGTGTTAAGAACAAAATCATTGGTACTGTTGATCCAGCTGCTGAATTCAGAACGCGTACTATTACCGGTGGACGTCTCAACCTTTATAATGCGGTTGAAAACGACCTTGTTCCTCCGGGATTAGTTGAAGGTATCACAGTTGTAAGTTCGGAAATGACTTCTGTCGATCTTAACTTCACAGCGACTGGCGATGATGGTCTCGAAGGTAAGGCGACAAGATATCTAGTAAGGGTTTCAGAACAGGCTATTACTTCTGAGGAGCTTTGGGAAGCCGCTAAAAAAGTCGATACTGCGATCACTTCGGAAAACGATAATATGTCGGTTCGCATCGAATCACTGCCGGTTAACTTTGAAGGTTACGTAGCGATCCGTGCAGTCGATAATGCCGCAAATATCGGACCGATCTCTGCATCAGTTCCACTTGCAGTCAAACGTGTGCAAGTTCTTGCGCAAGATAACGCAGACTCGCTTGATAATGTTGAAGCGGAAGGGAGCTGGGGACTGGAAGAAGTTGCAGGTGATCACGTCAAAGTATTTTCTGATAGTCCAGAAGGTGAGTATGGCAAAAACCTTGATATTTCATTGACGTTTCGACAGTTCCCTATCTCAGGAAACAACTACTTACTTGTCTTCGACACAAAGTATGATCTTGAGACAAATTATGACTATGGGTATTTGGAAATCAGATCAAACCTTTCGCCAGAATGGAAGAAAATCGGAACGTACAATGGAGTTGCTGAGTGGAATACAGTCGCTGTTCAGCTGAACGATAAAATTGATGCTGGTGCTGAATGGTTTCAGATTAGATTCCATATGACAAGTGATCAATCAGTACAAAAACAAGGATGGTTGATTGATAATCTTATGCTTCTTGCGCCGATCTCGGAGTAATTGCATATCTTTAGCTTTCCATATTAATTGATGTTAAAGGCTAGTCTTAACGGCTAGCCTTTTTTTTTGATGCAGATAGGGTGAGTAGATCTTAAAGATCTTGAAGAGCTCACTGATAGCTAACAGAAAATGCTTTGCTTTAACCTTTGAACCATCGATATCGATCCAAGTATGAAGAGGGAATTCATAGAACATCTCAGACGGGTCTTCTCCCCCATATTCTTTGATGAAACGAGCAATCAACTCAACATCAAAAATCCAACGGGATTTAAAACGATCTTCAAAAAGATTCTTAGTAAGACTGTCGACCCTAATGAGCTTAGCTCCACACTGAGTATCGTAGACAGGTAAATTGAGAACCATAGAAGCAAAGGTGGCAAAAATGCGTCCGAGGTAATGCCGGTAAAGCTTGCGATGAACTTCTCTTCCAATCAACTTAATTCTTGACCCCATCATAAGTTTGACTTGCGGTTTCTTTTCGAGTAGTTCGATCATCTTTTCAAGCTCTGAAAAGGGAGTTGCGAGATCTGCATCTAAATATCCAACCGTCGAAAAATCATGCTTTAAGGCATGCAAAATTCCGATGCGAACGGCTTCTGCTTTACCAGAGTTTTCCTTTAAGTCGATAACTGTGCAGTTTTGTTGGTACTGAGCGGCGAATTGATTCATAAGAGCGAGGCTATTATCCGAGCTACCATCATTGACCAAAATGAGTTGGCAGCTCTGCTGGCGCGTCAGAAAAGCTGCGAATTCACTCAGCTTAAGCCTCGCTTCTTCATTAAATACT
>CAZBDM010000063.1:0-7327 GCA_964490675.1 uncultured Oligoflexales bacterium | reverse complement strand
AGGCAACGGCTTCACTATCGCCTAAGGCGAGCTTTGCATAAGGGTGTTTGAGAAATCTTAAGGTAATCGTCGTTCCTTCGCCGTGTGTAGATTTGACATCGATCTTACCTTCATGGCGGGTGATGACTTTCATGACAAAAAATAAACCGATGCCATGGCCTTGATCGATTTCTTGACCTTCTTTGAGTCTATTAAACTTGCCAAAAATAGAAGATAATTCATCTTCTTTTATACCCAAGCCATTATCATTTATGGTGATAACAAGATATTCGTGGTCGCTAGATTCGTCGACATCGATGAAGATTTTAGGGGGCCGTTTCTTCGGGCAATATTTTATCGCGTTACCAATGATATTGACGAAGACTTGTTCGACAAGCAGAGAGTTGCAGTAGAGATCGACAGTTGTCTGGTTCGTTTCAATGGTCGCTTTGCTCTTTTCAATCTGATCTTTAAGCTGAGAAGTTGCACTACTAATGATTTCATCAAGCTTATAGTCATCATATTTAACGTCATCATCACTCGTTTCGGAATGATCGAGAAGCTGAACAATGATTTCATTCATTTTCTGGGAACTTTGATTTATTTCATTGATGCAACCAGCTAAAAAACTGACATCGGGACCGCCTCTCATCTTTCTGAGCATCTTCTCCGCCTGTTTCGACATACCTTGGATGAGAAAAAGAGGGTTTTTCAAGTCATGGGCGACAGTGAAATTATAAGATTTAAGTGATTCATTGAGACTTTTGAGTTTAGCATTCTTCTGAGATATCTCCCTTGTTTGTTCATCGAGCTTTTTGCGTAACTTGCAGGTGATGTAACGCAAGGCGAAGTAAATGAGGACTTCAAGAAATATAAAAACAACAATTGAAAAGATGCCGATTATTCTTAAGTTATCTTTGTACCAAGTGATTCGATCGGTTGAATCTTGCCAGTTAATGATGTATCCAGCTTCTTTTGGTTGTTTTGTCTGGACGCTGAAGTAGTCATACAAAGGTTTAACAGAAACCGTGTAAATTCTGTCTTTATCAGTGATGTTAAAATTGTAAAAGGCTCTCTTCTTTTCAAACTCACTATTTAAAATGATATCTTTGACAAGCGGGTTAGAAGTGGCTTCAATGTGCAGGTCAGTTATCGGACGCTTATTTTTAAATTCCTTAAGCATATTTTGTGGTAAAAGATGACTCTCGAGAAAATCAAAGCGCAGAGCAACGGCGTAGTCTTGTTTGTAGGCTTTCGCTAAATCTCTAGAAAGCTCATTAAAAGACATACCGACCTCTAATGCTCCAAGAGCCTGGTCTTGGTCATTAATGATCGGAGCGACGCCGCGAATGCCGGCACTTAATCGTCCTGCTTCAAAGCCAGAAACGAATTTTTTATTTTTAATAGCATCTATTATTGTCGGGCGGAATGATGAATGATTGTCACCATACAATTCAGGCTTGTGAACTCTCAGAAATGACTGTAAATCAGGCCCATAATGAAATTGTAAAGACTCAAAGTTGTATTTATTTTTCAAACCAGACCAACTGTCTTTTAGTGCGTTAAAAAGTTCATTACGATACTTTGCTGCCTTTTCGCCACCTGCACCACCACCCTCTGCAATGACTGCCTCTCTGCCTTTGATGAAGAGATCTTTTATCTGCGGGTTATTGACAATAAATACAGAAAGCTGTCGCATAGCTGACTCAGTCGTCAGCATATACTGTTCAAAGTGATTGATGTTAATTTTACCTTGGTGGGAGAGATCATTTTCAAGTTTGTTGTGAAGACTTTTGTAATTGATTGCAAAGAAAGTCGCGACACTTAAAAAGACAAAAAGTGACAAGACAATAAATACTTTTTTCTCTGCTAAAATATTCACTCAATAAAAACCTAGGAGCGATTTCGATATATTTACACTTGTTTATCGTTTCGGCATAAATCATTGAAAAATAACACTAATAAGTTGCTATCAGTGTCAGAAGTCAGATCGGGTAAAGCAGGTCATTTATAGAAGAGTCGTGCTTGCCGTTTTGGTGATTGACAAGAATTTTATGAAAAATATCTATTATTCACCAGATGCAGATGGTTCGTCTTTCCAGGTAGAATGGCTGACAAGCTTTTTAATGGTCTATTTTTAGCGAGCGATAACTAAAAGATTACCAATCAGTAAGATCAAATTTGAACAAAGTTCGTCGCATTCTCGGTTCTTTAGGGGCGAGTAGATCATCGAATGAGTCATCTGCTCAAGATTCACAAAGGCGATCAGAAAGCCTAATTCTTACCAGACGAATGATCGATGATTTTGAATTTTGCTTGGCTGATGATCTCGTAAGTTCCGCTACTTCGATCAAGAGTGACAGTTGATTTGCATTGACTAGAGACGTGTTCGAGGGAAACCGTCGTTCCTTGAGGGTCTCTAATTTGAGCGAAATAAAATGCTTTTAAATCAAGCAGACTTTTTTTAGCATATGCCATCAGGTCGGCAATAGTATCTGAAGAACACGCTTCATTTGAGACACCGTAAATAGTCTGTCGAGACACTTGGTCGACTCCTTTTCGTTCTAATAGACCACATTGATCAGAGTGATTTTGACAGTATCTTTGCCAATCAGAACGTCGATTCATACAATACCTTGTGGAGTCTTCCGGCATATTAAGGCAATACATATCGTGATCAACAGTGGAACGATCTTTATAGAACCAAATTTCTCTGAAATCGGAACCTTCATGAAAATCTAGCAGGAAGTGTTCCTCAAAGTCGCGGCCTGTTTGAGAGTCATCAAGGCGGATGCGCGGCGAAGATTCTCCTGCCGGTGGTTGTTCAGTAGTTCCAGACCATTCAATCTTAATGTGGGATTGATCAATCCACTTGGAACTGACAACGAGATGATATTGGCTATCTATTTTTGGACTACTGTCGAAACTTGCGAGATATTGCAAAATTTTAATTTTTACAGTGACCGACTTTTCTTGCTCTTTGGAGGCTTGCATTTGTTCTTGTGGGGATTGTGCAACTTTTAACTTCGAGTCTTGTGCAGTCCGGCAGGATAGAAATACCGCCAAGATAACCAAGGTAACCAGAGCTTGTCTCATATCTATACCTATACCGCTTTTTTTGTTCCAGAAGCCTCAAAAATCTCTAGCTCAAAGATTCGGACAGCCGCCTCATTCCTTCTGTCATCGAGATCTTGGGTTCGTAGCCAAGCAGGTTTTTAGCATTCTGATTATTATACCAATGAGAAGTTGCTAACTGTCGGGCTACGAATCTTGTCATGGGAGGTTCGGCTTTTGTTGGCAAAACCTTATAGACCTTCTCAAGAATGTTACCAATACGTAAAGCAGTCGATGCCGATACGGTTTTCGAAACAGGAGCGATATTGGCAGCTTCAAGAAAACCGTTGATGATTTTATCCATTGGCCACGGTTCGTGGTTGGTGATAAAAAATGTCCTGCCAGAAATATCTGAGCCAGGAACGAGTTTCTCAACGGCAAGAATATGAGCGTCTGCCGCATTATCAATATAGACGGCATCGACTATTTTGGCTTCGCCTCCAATCAATCGTAATCTCCCAGACTTAGCGCGAGAGACGATTCTAGGAACAATGTGGTTATCCCCAGGGCCCCAAATCAAATGGGGTCTAAGACAGACCGTTGCTAAAGATGAATCATTCGCATCGATAATCTTCTGCTCAGCGATGGCTTTCGTTTTTGAGTAAGCTGAAAGAAAATCATCTGGATAAGGAGTCGACTCATCGATACCTTCTTGATCCTCTCCGCCAAAGACAACACTTGGTGAACTGGTGTAAACAAGTCGATCGATGTTGTTTTGACGACAAGCTTTCAACACATTTTCAGTACCGATTACATTGGAGCGATAATAGTCCTGATAGGGACCCCAGACTCCTGCTTTTGCGGCCGTATGGATGATAATGTCTTGACCCTGGCTTGCGCGAACAACCATATCCTCATCTGCTATGTCACCTTGAAAGCAAGTAACACCAAGATTCTCTAGCTTTTCATAGCGTCCTCTTGAAAGACTGGCAACTTGATGGCCTTTGTCAATCAGCTTTTTAATAATAGTGAACCCTAAGAATCCGCCTCCACCGGTGACAAGAATCTTCATGATAACAATTCCTTTTCAGCAATCGGTCTGAGCTTTTCGCGAAAAATCTTTGAATTGTGTCGAATATCGACCGGAAAGTCCTCTTGAAAGATGATCTGATCAATTGACTTGGTGTGTGAGTAGCGCCCAGCGGTGGTCAACAGGTCTTTCTTCAAAGATGCCAGTTGAGATCTTGCGACATTCTTTTCAGGTTCCACCATAAGAACCGGTTTCTGTTGGCCATCTGGTCCGACTCCAACAAGTGCACTGCGGCTGACAAGTTTGTGAGTATTGAATACCGCTTCGACTGGCACGGTGTAGATATCCAAGTCTTTGGCTTTTATGCGGTGATTTTTGCGTCCACAAAACCATAAGCGTCCATGTTCGTCAAAGTATCCCAGGTCACCCATGCGGTGAAGGATTTCGCCGGTCGCTTCATCTAAAATTTTAGCAAGCCTGGTTGCTTCTGGCCGATTGAAGTAGGAAGTAGTAACCTGTTGTCCTTTCACAACGATTTCGCCGATCTTACCCTTTTCCTCGATTAGCTGATCACTCCAAGTGGCGATCTCTTTGTCGCTGACCTTAATGATGAATACTTGGCTATCTGCTACTGGTCTACCAACGCAAACACCATGACCTTGGTCGGTTTTGTCGGCTGTATCGGAAAGAATTTCATTGCTGCCGATGGAGCATACTGGCAAAGACTCGGTCGCTCCGTAAGGTGTAAAAATTTCTCCGTCATCAGCAATAAAGCGACAAGCCTTTCGTAATGTAACGGAAGGAACAGGAGCGCCAGCACTGACAACTCTTTTTAAAGAAGGAAACTTTCGACCTCGATTGGTAGCATCATCAGCGACTGTTTTTAGAAGAGCAGGAGAACCAAACATATTGGTCACACCAAAGTTTTCTATCGCTTCATAAACTTTTGAAGGATCGACCTTAGCAGGTTTTGTAAAGTCCATCTCAGGAATCACAGCTGTCAACCCTAAGGCGGGTGAAAAAAGGGCGAATAAAGGAAAAGTACAAAGATCGATCTCACCGGGTTTGATGCTGTACGTTTTTTTCAAAGCTTCTATTTGTGAGAGAAAGTTTCGCTGGCTATAGACAGCACCTTTTGGGCTTCCAGTACTGCCACTGGTAAAAAGAATTGCAGCCTGGTCGGTTTCTTTAGGAGGTGAAGGTGAAGAGATATCTACTGCATCACCGACAAGTAGGTCGTCTAAAGTGACGCCATCCCAAAAGAGTTTTTTACCGACGGTGATGAGTTTTTTGATACGGCCCCTTTGCCAACCAAGCACAAGTCTTGCAATGTGAGCTTTAGGGATACCTATAAAGGCATGCGGATCAGCTTCTTTGAGAGCTTGTTTAATATTTTTGATACCCAAGCCTGGGTCAATAAGAACAGGAATCGCACCTACACGAAAAAGTGCGAAAGTAAGACTGAAAAACTCGAGGCTTGGTTTAACCATGAGAACGCAGCGACTGCCTTTGCCGATGCCAAAGCGCGTTAAGCGCTTGGCGAGATCTTCCATGCTGTCACTAAGTTGAGCGTATGTCAGGTGAGTGTAACAAACCCGTCCTTTTGGGTCTCTTGATTGTGGAAAGATTACTGCTTTTTGGTAAGGAGATTCCTTAGCTCTGATAGTGACCCAATCTGTGACGTTTTGTGGCTTCATGAGTGTAAGACTTTTGTTTGGCTTGTTTCATTTAAAAAAACTTTGATCTCAGAAATCACTTCTTCACCAGCGTCTTCTAAAAGATAGTGTCCCGCATCCGCGTAACGCTTGACTTTCGCTTTTGGGAAGATGCTCTGCCATTCTTTTAGAAAATGATCGTCAAAAACAAAGTCCTTTGCTCCCCAACATAAAAGCATGGGTTTGTTACGTAGAAGATCTAATTTAGAGACGACCTCTTCGACGATTTTATAGCTTGGATCTTTAGGCTTTAAGGGGATATCTTGCACAAACCTTAGTACCGCTAGTCTATGTTTACTGTTATCGTAGGGAGCTAAATAGGCTTCCTTAGCTTCCTTACTAAGAGGTCTTCTTTTGGTACAAACTTGGTTGGCGGCTTTTGAAAAAGCGCCGAAACGTTGTACTAAAAAAGCCCCTAAAGATAAGTCACGAGCAAACCGAAGTCCGATGGGAAAGCGTTTTGATTGAGGCAGATGAAATGCCGCAGTGTTGGAAACGATCAATCTTTTGATATTGTCCGGATGACGCACCGCGTAAGTCATACCGATCATTCCACCCCAATCATGAACCATCAGGGTGATATCTTTTAGGCCGAGTCTTTTTATAAAAGACTCAAGATCCTTGACGCGTTCTTCGAGAGTAAACCCGTAGTCTTCCAAGTCAGGCTTTTCCGATAGGCCGCAACCAATATGATCGGGAGCAACGGTGCGGTAATTCGGGCTTAGTGCTTTAATAACGTTTCGATAGTAAAAAGACCAAGTTGGATTGCCGTGAACCATTAAAATCGGTTCTCCTTGGCCTTCGTCGACATAATGGTAGTCGAATCCTCTAATTTTTTTAAAATGCGACTGAAAAGGATATTCGATTTGTGAAATGTTATTTACCATTCAAGACCCATCATAAGACAATTAAGGCCACTGCCAATTCCCAAAAAACTGACGCGGTGGCCTGGAACTAAAAATCCTTTTTCTTCTGCAAGAGCTGCCGTCAGCGGCAAAGAGACTGTTCCCATATTGCCAAGCAGAGGATAACTTGCATAGTCAATCTCCTCAGGAAGTTCAAGGGCTCGCATAATGGTGCGACGATGAGAGCTTCCAACCTGGTGAGAGATCACTCGGTCGATCCCCTCAGAACGCCAGCCTAGTTCTTTTAAAAACGCCTGCCAAGTATTTAACCCCAGCGAAACACCGTGCTTCAATACCGCCACAGCATCGGTTGACATAAACTGCTTAAGACTCTGGGCCGATAAAGGCTTCACCCCCCAGCGGCAAAGACTGTGATGACGGTTGGAATTACGGCTAACTGCTCCGAGAAGTTTTCTTTTCTTCTTACCGGAAAGGCTACCATCGCTTAAAATAACGGCCGTCGCACCAGATCCGCCGGTGAAGGTTGCAAAGGTTTTGACGAAGAGGTCCATGTTGTGGTTTTGTTCAAGTGACTTGAATGCTTCTTCATTGATTTCGCGAGCAGATTCGCAAGAAACCACCATGCCCGCTTTTATTTGGCCGAGTTCGATGCGATTAGCAATATCGATCATACCATTCAGAAC
>CAZBDM010000062.1:8167-13192 GCA_964490675.1 uncultured Oligoflexales bacterium | reverse complement strand
TGGAGGGAAAGAATAACTTTCTTTTGTCTAAGGGCCTTCTCATAGTTAGGATCAATTTTTATAGCCTTATCAAGAGCTCGCAACGCTTCGCCATAGTCCTGACTTTTCTTGAAAGCTAAGGCAAGATTAAACAAGATAGCAGGTTTGAACTTCTTTGTTTTTAGAGATTTTAAAGCACTTTCATATAGTTTAATCGCTTCATTCATCTTATTTTGCTGAACGGCATAGACACCTGCATTATTGAAAAAACTTGCTGACTCTTCTTCAGACATGCTGTTATGGATAAGACCCAACACCCCGTTTATATCCCCTTGGGAAATCATCACTTTGCCAAGATTTTGATTCGCTTCACTGTTATAGACATCAACTGCAAGTGCCTGACGATAATAACTTTGCGCTTCTGAAAGATCACCGGAGTGGAAGAAAGCATTACCAAGCAAAACGAGTCGATCTGGATTTTTAGGGCTCAAAGTATTGGCATGCTGAAGCATTTGAATTGCTTTTTGAGTTTGTCCTTGCTTCATATAAGCCCGTGAGACAAGATTCATGGCGCGCACATCATGCGGGTTCTTTCGCACCAACTCTTCACCAATTTTGCGGGCTTCATCATAACCTTGGCGCCTGACACAAAGATGCCCATACTCCAACTTAATCGTATTGTCAGCAGGATAACTACGGAAAGCAGTTTCTATTTTTTTATCGATAACATCTTGATCATACTTGTCTGAAAGCGAGCGAATCTTTCTAATTTCTTTTTGTATTTCTGAAAGTCCAATGTCACCAGATAGAATCATTTGAATCTCATTGGCCAAGCTGATTTTTGCAGATGCGTGAGTAACGATACGGGCAATTGCACAGTCAACAGACAAAGCGACAAGTTGAGGTGAGACATTATTACATAAAACAACCTTCACTAAGCCATCCCAATCGGACATCTTTTTCAAACGTTGCTGAAAGGCTTGGCTTTGCCCTGGATCTGCGGATTCCCAGTCATGAATTAAGATAGTAGGCTGAATCTCGGTGATTGCTTTTTCGGCTTGCTTGAGAGTTGTGACAAAGTTAGCTTCATAGCCAGCCATCAATATTTGCTTGCGCAAGGGATCACGATGCACACCTTGCTCAGTGATAATAAGCGCCATGTGATTTTGCTGTTTCAAGGATCAAGATTCCTTTCTTGTTCACCGCAGATACCTATCAGCCAATAGTCTGTTATCCTTTAATTTAATTGTCATACTTTTTTGTATAAGGTTTAAGATCTCATCTGACTATCTAATATTGTGATACTTTTTTGGTAAGCTTCATCAGCAGAAATCAATTTCATACAACGAAAGTGGATCTTAGGACAGGTCTGGGGCCCATGATCACTGCAAGGTCGACAAGAAAGCCCTCTTTTCTCAAGAACAAGACTGCCATCTGCTAACGGCGAAAACCCCATCGCCGGCAAAGTTGCACCAAAAAATGCCAAAGTTGGAATATTAAAAGCTGAGGCATAATGAATTGGACTGCTGTCGTTGCTTATAAGGAGACTTAAAAACGGATAAATCCTACATAAATCATCAAGATTCGTTTCTCCCGCTAAATTAACAACTTGATCATTGGTGCGCACATGAGATTTGATTTGATCGGTAAAGGTTTTTTCATTTTTGCTCCCCAACAGAAGAATCAATGTATCGGGTCTCTGGGAGAGTTTTTTGGTGAGATTCATAAAATAACTCAAAGGCCACCTTTTCGTCCCCCAAACACTGCCTGGAGCAATAGCGATCACTTGCCCCTTAAAGGACTTTAGCGCGCGCTGCCAACTAACATTTTCATCGATGGGAAGGCCTTCAAGGCTAGGTCTCAACTTGGTAATGTCTTCTCTGCTGAATCCCAGTGCAGTCAGAAGCATTGCTACTCTCTGAGTTTCATGAAAGACACTGACGCGTTCGACACGGTGGTCAGCAAGAAATGACAGTTGTGACTGTCGAAAGGTTACAGTCTGAAACCTTATGAACTTGGCTAGCAAAGACGAACGGTGACTGAGATGTGGCTTCAAAATCAAAGTGTTATTTCGTCCACAGCCAAAATTTTTCAATTGCTGCTTTATTCTAGAAAAAGTAGCAAGAGTACGACCGTTAGCCTTATCAAAAGGGATTATATTATCGACAGCTTTACAAGCTCTGAAGACATGACTTCCAATCGGGGTTGTTATGATGTGTTGTTTGATATCAGGATAGCGTTGTCTGAGCGCGTTGATCGCAGCAGTTGTGAGGACAAGGTCACCAAGAAAGGCAGTCTGAATCCAGATGATGTTTTTGTGAACTTGCTGATCAAAAGAGATCAAATCAAATCCCTTTAAGTTAAAAATTTTTGAAAAATGAGAGCATCTTCACCGTCGCTATAATAGGACTTACGCACATCAATTTGACTGAAACCGAATCCTACATATAACTTTTGAGCAGCAACATTGCTAGGCCTGACTTCTAAAAGGGCTCTTTCAATACCTTCCTCAGCTAATTTATTCAAAAATGCCTTCACTAGTAATCGTGCAATTCCCTGCTTTCTTTTATTTTCACAGACATAAAGATAAAGAAGATCAGCAAGGGGCGGTGCTTTTAGTACTAGTATCGCTCCGTTCCAGTCGTCATCGACACCGTCTTGATGCGAAAAGAGAAAGACTTCATCTCTCTTTAGAGCTTTGAGCATATCTTGATAGGGCCAAAAGCCCCATATCTTAGTAAAAGACTCAAGTTGTTTCTTTTGGGATTCATTGTGATCAAATAAAACAATCATCTTTAAAGGGCTTTTTCGACTTTTTTAGCCACTGCCGGTACAATTTGGACATAAGTGTCGGCTCCTTTAAACTTTCTGATGACCATACGTAAGCGGAGCTCTTCCAACCAAGCCGGCTGATTTCTGTTGGCTTGTCTTGTATATTTTTCACCACGATTTTTGTTTTTTCTAAACGCTTGAATTTGTAAAATTGTCGACACCGCCCAGACCATATTTTCTCGAGAGATGGCCAGACGCTTTTTAGCATTCTGAAATACGCTATCGTTTTGGTTACGTCTTTCAACAAGGGCGATGGTCTTATCTGAGATTTCTTTAGAAGGTAAGAAACTGCCAAACTTCTGGACCTCTTGCTGAATCAACATATCTGTTTCAAAAGACTTCATTGCTGCCTGCCAGGTTTTTTTACTGACAACTGTGACATTTTGTCCTGGAGCTCTCTTTCTAAGGGCTTCTTTGATCAATAAATAGACTTCAAGCTGGCGTTGTGTGAAATAAGAGTTATTGATTTCGAAGAGAATGCGGTCTCCAAGAACCGGGGCTCCGTTTACTAAGGATATCATTGAGAAGTTCAAAATTAGACAGCATATTAAGGCTTTTCTTAACAACTCATTTTTCATTAAAATAAAACTCATGAAACTTACTTTACAACTTCGAAAGCTCCCAGCCAACCTTCTCTCATGTCAACGAAAAAGTTTAGATTTTTTTTGAAAAAAAGTGAATCCATCACTCACAAACTCTTGACAATAAAGTCGCTGACTGTAAGTCTTGACCCATCGAAAACAAACCCCTATAACCGATAGACAACAGTGTGGAGGACTAATCGCATGAACAAGGCTGAATTGGTAGAAGCCATTTCAAAAATAACTCAGCACACAAAAGCTGACACCGAAAGATCCGTAGATGCTTTCATTGAAGTTGTCACTAAGAACATCAAGAAGAAAGAAGGCGTCAAATTAGTTGGATTCGGAACATTCGCTGTTTCCAACCGCAAGGCAAGAGTTGGTCGCAACCCTCAAACAGGTCAAGAGATCCAAATTCCTGCTCGCAGAGTTCCCGTTTTCCGTCCAGGAAAAGAGTTGCGTGAATCTGTAATGTAAATCAGATTCTTGCTGATCACGACTAGGCTGGGGATGAAATCCTACCTTTTTTTGATCAAGGCCATTAAAAAGCCAGAATACCGTTCAGGTGAATTTCTCTTTGATGGTATTCTGGTTTTTTTATGTGTGATCGCCCTCTTCAAGAAAATCAAGCATTCTAAATTTAGTCAAATCAGCCGCTGAAATAATACTTAACTCACCGTCTTGATCACTATCATCTTCTCGTGCCACGAGATACTCGTTACTAGACGGATGATAATTTATAACGAGCCAGGTGACTTTGTTTTCCCTGTCAAACACTCTAAAGGGGGCCATAGTAATGTCCTATTGATTTATCACTTAATAAGAACTTTTATTTTTTAAAAGCCGTTATCATCTAAATTTAGCATTAATCATCAATTCTGCAATGATTTTAAAACCGCTAAAAGACCTCAAACACCTGCGTTGAATCTGAAGGCGTGACGATTGCCAATTTCGTTGTACGTTCTGATACAAATTGAAATGGAAAGCCTTTTGCAGGTAGCAAAGCTGAATAGCCTTTTGTCATACGGATCTCTTTTCCAAACTTGGATGTAATCGAAAGTTCTCCATCCAAGACAAGAAGAGCTCCATAACCATCATTTTGATTGAGCTGAAACTGGCCTTTCTCACTAAGATTGATCAAATGGGTTTGGTAGTCATCATTTTTAGGGTAGGACTGAATTTTTACCCCTTTTTTGAGCTCAATATTTTTTGGTACTCTTTTGAGATTCTCTACATAGGAAAGTCCCACTTGTTTTTCACTATCGACGAGCGCAAGCGCCTCTTCGATATGAAGGGCCCTCGCTGTTCCCTTTTCAAAATCAAGATTGCCTTTTTCGTCATACTTTCTTCCCCAATCCCACATGCGGTAGGTCTTTCCTGTCATA
This sequence comes from uncultured Oligoflexales bacterium, assembly GCA_964490675.1. Taxonomy (GTDB): domain Bacteria; phylum Bdellovibrionota_B; class Oligoflexia; order Oligoflexales; family JAWKNZ01; genus CAZBDM01. The sequence continues at coordinate 8,415 of CAZBDM010000062.1, read as the reverse complement.
CCGAATCTGATTCTTTGAGGCTCTAAAAGAAGAACTCCAGGACCGACTGCATGGGGGACTCCAGGAGCAATCTCGAAGTAATCCCCTTCCTTAACTTCAACAAACTGCAAGAGATCTTTAGCCTTGTCACCGTCACTCAAGAGGCGCCTGAGTTTGTCTTTGGGAACTTTTTCCCGAAACCCAAGATATAGGCCTGCCCCTTTATCTGCGTTTAAAACCAACCAAGACTCAGGCTTTCCGCACTCATC
>CAZBDM010000062.1:2835-8157 GCA_964490675.1 uncultured Oligoflexales bacterium | reverse complement strand
AAGGGAAGGGTCCTCATCTTCAGGATGCACCTGCAGGGAAAGCGGTGACTGTGCATGAAGAAGTTTAATAAGGATTTCACAGGTTGCCGCACGCTTTTTAGCAGAGTGAGACTTCGATAAGACGTCTTCAGGGTAGGTTTCAACCAGCTCTGATAAGGTAAGATCATGGTCAACAATCTTAGAAGGAAAGCTTGGGTCACAAGAAAACTCCCAAGATTCACCGATCTTTAAATCACCATATTTTTCATTGACAGCCGACTTTATATCGCGAGCAATTGCCCGTCCCGCCCAAGGCGTTCTTTTAAGAGGAGTAAAATTGTCTGGCGCCAGTACGACCGCCCCCTCCAATATCGAACTGTTCAGGTTAAGTTTTGACATAAAAAGACAACCCACGTTTATTTAGTTAGAGAAGATTTGTTTCTCACAGATTTCAATAAGAATATGAATACACTTGATATGCATTTCCTGAATACGGTCGGAATAAGAAGTAAAACCAGGTGTACAGATATCAATATCCGCCTTGCCGCCGACCGTCGACCGCTCACGGCCGGTAAGAGTTACGATCTTCATCTTTTGTTTTTTAGCAGCTTCACAAGCAAGAATAATATTACCACTTTCTCCACTCGTACTGATGGCTAGCAAGAGATCGCCTTCTCTGCCGTGAGCCTCAACAAATCGAGAAAAGACCTTATCGTAGCCAAAGTCGTTTGCTGTACAACTTAAGTGGGCTGGATCGCTAATCGCCATAGCTGGAAGGGGGCTACGTTCTTTGCGAAACTTCCCCGACAATTCTTCGGCAAAGTGCATAGCATCACACATCGATCCGCCATTACCGCAGGAGTAAATATGTCCCCCCTCTTTAAGACAACCCACCATCAGCTGGCTGGCAGCGACAACCGATCGTAATATTTCTTCGCTCTCTATAGCGTGGTTAAGTGCTTTTTGGCTTTCTTTTAAAGCATTGACAACGATTTCTAACATTAGGCATCCTTATTTTAGATTTTTGGGCGCAAAACCCTCATAACCTTATCCGAGATGACAGAACATCTCCGCCATCATAGCAAATTGGAACAGCTTGTCTTCTCTTAAGACATTAAAATTTGGTTGCAGACTCTCCATCTGTTAGCCAGAATGGGCCTCTGACTAAATGACTGCCAAAAAGGGCCTTTTCATGAGCTATAAGAAAATACTCGTCGACAACCCGATCTGTAATCGTCGCTTTCATATCACCTTCGATGACGAAGGGGCGCCTGAAGAGCAGGTGGAGTTAATCTGCCCCCACTGCCAAGTGGTTATTTTTAAAGAGAAAAACCACCCCGAATGTAAAATCGCTCGGGAAGAGAATTTGACCAAGACCACTAATCTCGTTGAGAACATTGCGAGAGAATGCAAGTTTCACGATAATTTTTCACCAGCACCAAAACCTATGTAAACCGAGCATTAGTAAAATATGAGCGGTTATCAAAATTTTTCGCAAAATTACCTGGCTGTCATCGATCCAGCCATGCACACACCCGAAGTGGGCTGCTTTAATTTAATCTCTAGCCTTAGCCCCTATCGATGTCACTACCACCTGCCAGCCATCGCAGACTGCGACATATTTAAGCAGAGCGCTCAACTTGATTCATTAAGAGGCATTATCATTCTAGGAAGTGCCTGTAGTGTCCTTGAGCACCACCATTGGCAAACGGCTATGGCGGCTTGGCTTGAAAAGCAAATGGATAGAAAAATCCCTATTCTAGCAATTTGTTACGGTCACCAGCTCATCGCGCATATGTTCGGTGGATCTCTTGGCTTTTATAACCAAGAGCGAGACAAACTAAAAGGAAGTCGTCAGGTTTCTGTTCGCGCGGATAAGAGACTATTCAACCATCCCGCATCAGGAACGCTTATCGTTTCCCACCGTGAAATCGTCACCAGCTGCCCTCAAGACATGAAAACATGGATCTCAAGCGACCAAGTCATATTCGACGGGTTTTATCACGAAAACCTGCCACTTTGGACCACCCAACCGCACCCAGAGGCGACAGCTTCTTTTTTGAAGAACCAAGAGATCGACGTGACCATTGACAAAACGACCTTCGATTTGGGCCATAAAATTATTAAATCCTTCCTCAGGTTCGTTGGAGAATAGACATCGAGCACAAGAAATAGATCTTTTTGGCGGAAACTTTTTTCCGATGGGAAATTTTTTCGTATTTTTTAGTTCAGTTATTTCAGTTACTTATTCTCAACTGGGAAAAAACTGCTAAACCAGCTTTCTGGTTGGTCGACAGGCTGAGTAACAACAGCTAATCAAAAGGTCTTAGCTATCACAGGATGTGAACTCATTGACTGACAGGAGGTCTCTAAGATGGGTCTTAGAATTAGAACCAATATCGCTTCACTTAACGCACAGCGACGATTGGGAATTTCAACCAAAGCAATGCAAAACTCTATGGGCAAACTTGCCTCTGGTGAGCGTATCAACAGAGCTGCCGACGATGCTGCTGGTCTTGCTGTTTCAGAGAACTTAAGAGCTGACGTTCGTTCTCTCAACATGGCAAAACGCAACGCTATGGACGGTATCTCATTGGTGCAAACTGCTGAGGGCGGCTTGATGGAAACAAGTAACATGCTTGTTCGTCTTAGAGAACTAGCCATCCAAGCTTCTTCAGACACCATTGGTAACACCGAAAGGGAATTTCTTGATAAGGAATACCTACAACTTAAGGATGAGATTGATCGTATCGCAAGCTCAACAGAATTCAACGGTACTCGCTTACTTGTGGGTGAAGCTGATATCTCTGACGAGCTAAAAACGAACTCAAACCCTTATCCATTAGAAATCCAAGTCGGTAAAGACTACTACCTTGACACTGACGCAATCGACCAACCAAACCCAGTGAACATCATTAAGATCGATTTTCAAAACATTAATGCATTCACTGAAGGGGATGGATCCCTAGGCATCGGTCGTGCAGATGAAGGTACACGTGTTAACCGCAAAGAAAACGCGCAACAAAGTATTGGTCAGCTTGACAGTGCCATTACTAAAATCAACGAATACCGTGCCTATCTTGGTTCGATCCAAAACCGCCTATCTTCTACAATTAGTAACTTAGGTGTTCAAACTGAGAATCTTGAAGAGTCTAGAAGCCGTATCCGCGATACTGACTTCGCATCAGAGACTGCTATTATGACTCAGCAAAGTATTCTACAGCAGGCTGGTACATCGGTTCTTGCTAACGCTAATCAGCAGCCGCAGATAGCCTTAAGCCTTTTGGGTTAATTAATAGCGTTTAAATAATGAGGGACAGGGGTTTCACTCCTGTCCCTAGGTTGAAACTGCCGGCCAGAAAAATTTATTTAGCAATAAATTCAATGTGTTAGGAATTTTTTTCCTGCCTTTCCTAAATTCTTCAAATAATCCTCCGAGCCATTAATCAAATCGCTATGAATTAACACAGGACGTGTTTACCCAATTGGACAGGAGGTCAAAAAATGGGTCTTCGTATTAAAACCAATGTGGCATCCCTCAATGCCCAGCGTCGGATAGGTATCTCAACCAACGCTTTAAAAAACTCAATGTCAAAACTCGCTTCCGGCGAACGCATCAACCGAGCGGCTGATGATGCAGCAGGTCTTGCTGTCTCAGAAAACTTGCGTGCTGATGTGAGATCTCTCAACATGGCAAAAAGAAATGCTCTCGACGGTATTTCTCTCGTCCAAACCGCTGAAGGTGGCCTCATGGAGACAGGCAACATGCTGATCCGTCTCAGAGAACTTGCCATCCAGGCAGCATCTGATACGATCGGTAATACCGAGCGTGAATTTCTTGACAAGGAATACGTTCAGTTAAAAGACGAAATTGATCGTATCGCAGGTTCAACAGAATTTAACGGAACCCGTCTTCTTATCGGCGAAACAGAAATGCCAGAAGACATGCAAACAGGTCAAAACTCTTATCCGTTAGAAATTCAAGTTGGTAAAGATTACTATCTCGATTCGGATGCCATCGATCAAGCTAACCCGATCAACATCATCAAAATCGACTTCAGTAACCTCAACTCTTTCACTGACGGTGAAGGTTCACTAAACATTGGCCGTGCCGAAGAAGGAACGCGCGTCAATAATAAAGTATCTGCTCAGCAAAGTATCGCTTCGGTAGACACAGCAATCACTAAGATCAACGACTATCGTGCCTACTTAGGTTCGATTCAAAACCGACTCAACTCGACCATTCAAAACTTGGGTATTCAAGTTGAAAACCTCGATGAGTCTCGTAGCCGTATCCGTGACACTGATTTCGCTTCCGAAACTGCCATCATGACTCAGAGCAGTATTCTCCAGCAGGCTGGTACTTCAGTTCTTTCTAACGCGAATCAGCAGCCACAGATCGCACTAAGCCTCCTCCAATAATAGCGATGATGAGAGCCCTCTGAGGGGAGGGCTCAGTTATTTCATCACTGATTTAGGAGTAAATCTGAGAACAACGAATTGCTTAATAAACACAAGAGATTAAGACTCTGAATGTTAAGAGCGACAGGCCTCAAGAAATGCTGTTTCTTCACCAACTTCCTGGCTGATTCTTTTTACCTCTTCTTTAACGTCATTCCAGTTTTGCATTTCCTCTTTCAATTTTTCATGCCAAATCTGATTGGTTTTAACAGAAGTCCCCAAGACATTGTAAAAGTTCCACCAAGAACTATTTGAAGAAATATCACCGCGACACGCCATCATGCGAAGCCCTAAAATATCGTCAGCTTGTAGTTCATCAATATTAACTTTAGAGGCAGCACCATTCATGACTGCAGTGGTAGCTGAGACGCTGCGGTATGTCTTTCCGCAAGAGGGATGATGAGCAATCTCTCTTTCGTCGGTTTCTTTGTCAATAACTCTATACTGATCGCAAAGCCCCCATGCATGTCCAACCTCATGAAGCCAGAAAAAAGTCATGCTAGGAATTCGCGAAACGTCACAAAGAAGAATATCTCTTCCTAAAATACCTGCAATTTTTGGTGAGACTGCCATTCCTACCGATCCACCTGCACATTTTTTCTTCATAGTTTCTAAATCATCAGGATAGTCTTTTGCAAGTCCGGCTCTTAACACTCCTGCATAGCCAGCCAGTCTCTCAGCCCTAGAAGGACAACTAAGGTTCATTGAAATTTTAATGAGTTTGTCGCGACCAATCACCTTTGCCCAAGTTAAAAATGCGTTGCGCAAATCCTGCATGTAAGGTCCGCAAATGAGAACAGCATCGTCGGGCTGTAATTTTATCAAACTCGAAGACTTAAGACGCCCATTCTCACCGCCAACATCTCCATAATGTCCATAGTG
>CAZBDM010000062.1:0-2825 GCA_964490675.1 uncultured Oligoflexales bacterium | reverse complement strand
ATCTGAATTTGTCTGCTTTTTCGGTTTACACGAGATGACATAAGTAAGATTTAGAAAGGTCATCACTGTTATAAGAATTTTAAAGGTCAGGTACCTAAACATAAATTTAAATTCTCCATGTTTCCAATGATACTTCGGAAAAAGCCTGAATTTCTAAAAGAAAACTATGTTTTTATGGAGAAATCAAAGGCATATCTTGATGTCAAACCATCTGGATTTATTTGGCATTTTCAATGCATCAAAAAGTGCTTTTTGGTCAGCGACATGCTCATAGATTGACTGTTTTCAATCAATCTGGCATACCTCAGGATTCTCAGAATCGCACGATTCCCGTTCTCAAAACTTGGCGAAGAAATGTTTGAACTCTACAAAACAGATGGCAAAGCCCGACTCGGTAAGCTCAGTCTCGCTCACGGAGAAGTGGAAACCCCCATCTTTATGCCGGTTGGTACTGTTGGTTCGGTCAAAACAATGACCCCGCGAGATCTTAAAGATATGAACGCCCAGATTATTTTGGGTAACACATATCATCTTCTTCTTAGACCTGGGCTTGAGGTCATTAGACATTTTGGCGGACTTCACGAGTTCATTAAATGGGATAAACCGATTCTTTCTGATAGCGGCGGCTTTCAAATTTTCAGTCTCGGAAAGCTTAATAAGCTGACTGAGGAAGGCGCCCACTTTCAAAGTCACTTAGATGGTAGCCGCTTTACTTTGACACCTGAATTTGCAGTTGAGATTCAAGAAACTCTGGGAACTGACATACACATGGTTCTCGATGACTGCACTAAGTTTCCGGTTGAATTTCAAACAGCCAAATCTTCCATGGAACGCTCGATCAGATGGGCGCGTCGCTGCAGAGAAGCAAAAAGTCGTGATGAACTCTGTCAGTTTGCCATCGTACAAGGAAGTGTTTATAAAGAGCTGCGTCATCAGTGTATCGAAGAATTGACTAAAATTGATTTTGAGGGTTTTGCTATCGGTGGTCTTTCTGTCGGTGAGCCCAAACCTGACATGCGGGCAATGACCGAATTTTGTTGTGATCACCTTCCCGTTAATAAGCCGCGTTACCTAATGGGTGTCGGGACACCACTAGATCTTATTGAGTCTGTCGCTTACGGGGTCGATATGTTTGACTGCGTGATGCCAACAAGAAATGGTCGCAACGGCTGTGTGTTTACCTCTGAAGGTCGCATTAATATCAAAAATCAGCAGTATCAGTTTGCTAATGGCCCCCTTGACCCCGAATGTTCCTGTTATACATGTCAAAACTTTGAAAGAGGCTATCTTCGCCATCTTTATGCCGCAGGAGAGCTAACCGGACTCTATCTCCTGTCGCTTCACAACCTTACTTACTACGTCAATCTTATGCAGCAGATTCGTGATGCGATTAGAGAAGATCGTTTTTCTGATCTGCTAAGGAAGATACAAAGTATATACGATCGATAAAAAATAAGAGCTTATCCTTATAAAGGATAAGCTCTACGCTTGTATGTTTAATGAGAAATCTTTGTTTTTATCTCAGAGCAGTTGAGGATGTTGATCTTTTGCTTCTGAATGGGCAGAACCACACTGTTATACAAAATCCACCATTATTTCTGATATGTTCTACTTCAGCTTCTTTGCGGGCAGATTGGTATGCCTGCCATGATTTCTGCGACTCCTCGTGAGCCCGATTAAAATCACCAAAGCCACCACCTTCACCTCTGAAGAGAATACTATTCTTCTTTCGCTGATGTTGACAAAATTGTGCCTTTTTTTCTCGAAGGACTGGATTGTCATATGGATTGTTTGTCAGCGCGAGAGCGGTTTGAGAACCACTGCTGGAACAGCCAGCACCCATCACTGCATTTGATCCAAGAGCAACGAGACCGATACCAGCTAGAGCAGGGGCTGCGACATTACCAACAACCAACGTTGATCCAATCCCTGTTGCAGCTCCCATTCCGATTGCACCAGCAGGTGTCGCCTTTTCGTCTTCATTGCATTTATTGCTGTAGTCGGTATCGCCAAACGCACCAAGTGGGCTGTCGCAGTCATTGTTAAGAGCAAATGCTGCTGCATCGCCTTTCTTGTAATATGGCTTCAAACAACTCGCTTGCGCTCCGTAATCGGCCGTTTCATTAAGACAGCTAATTGTCTTAGCTAACACAGCTTTTAATTCTTCCGCTTTGTCTGGAGCGTAGTCGCCTCCTTTACTAAGGATTTTCTTTACTAAATCTTCGCCAGCTTCTTGCAGTGCCAGTATATTGATACTTTGAATGGGAGAAGATTTACCTGAAGCATAGTACCCTGCCATGCTGTATCCAGCGATCTTGGCCTCTAAGTTGTCATCTTCAGAGTAATTACCTTCTTTGGCTGCCCTGATGATGGCAATAGCATCGTTGATTTCATCCTTTAAGAATTTTTCTAAAGACGTCTTTCCATTGGCAAAAGCGTCAAGCTTTGCGATTTCAGCCTTGAAGTATGTTTGATATTCTCCAACCTGCGCAGCAAGGGTGAGATTTTTTAACATTAGATCATCAATGAGAGTCTCACTGACTTTATCATATCCTGCAGGTCCACCAGCTTCTTCTGCCATTGCGGAATAGTCATGCAGCGTTGCCTTATCGACTTCGCTAAATACGTTTCCTAACTGGACAACAACTTCGTTGTTACAGATATCCGCACCAAGGGTGCATTCCCTCGCCAAATCAGCTATAAAAGCAGTCTGTGTCTCACTGGCTTCATCAGCAGAACGACAGCTTAGTGGTAGTGCGAGTAACAGTGGGTAAAACAATAACAAGCTTCGGTAATTAAACATTTCGGCACCCCCAGCATCAACA
>CAZBDM010000061.1:13013-13449 GCA_964490675.1 uncultured Oligoflexales bacterium | reverse complement strand
TGTTGGTCCACTTTTTCTCTAAACCAACTGTCTGGATCTTCCATATCTAGGTTGCCTCTAAACTCCGGAGGGTAATTAATGAAGCCACCGCCATTTTCTACAATACCTTCTGCATAAGCGTGGTATTCCCCTTCCGGCAAACAGCGTAGGCTAACATGTGCTTTGATCTCTAAATCTGTGTCTAGAAAATAGCGCAAACATGTAAATCCTTCTCGATCGATAGGATCGCGTTGTAGGGATTCGTAAATATCCACAGACGTGTTGGCTTTTTGCACCCAAACGTAGGCAAGAGTGTCTTCGCAACTGTCATTAGTCAAATTGATTCCGACAGGGCCTCTCTTGCAGTATGTCATGCCACCGTGTACTTTTTCGCCCTTTATGAGCTGATAGCGAATACCCCGGATTTTAGACTTAAATTCACCGACGAGTGCCCGAG
>CAZBDM010000061.1:1510-13003 GCA_964490675.1 uncultured Oligoflexales bacterium | reverse complement strand
GCTTCAGCATCGGCATCAAGATGGTGATAGACTCCCCCTTGAAGAAAGAAGTAACTCCTGCTCCCATCGCTGCCGATGAACTTAAACATAACAATGCTAAAACTATTTTCAACATACCTTGACTCCCTAAGGTTAAACTGTTCGAGCCATTCGTTATGGTATTCTGCCCCTCTTGGCAAGTAACTTTTTGGAGGATTTAAGAAACTCTGTTCGGGGTTGAGAATGGTTTTGAGCAGTTAAGAAAATTGAACTTTCAAGACGAATCAAAACTACTGATTTCAGCAGATTATTCAAACCTTAATGTGTTTACACATATGCAATTTCTAATAAGAAAAAGGAGGGAGTGTTCGTTGCTTTTCTAACGGGAGAGGCCTTAGAGAGCTTCCACCATATTGTCTGGCTTCGGCAGTCTTAGGCATGTAAAGCGGACATCTCCTTTAAAGGATGGATCTGCTGCAGCCGTTCTAAAAGCTTCAACGGTCTCTGTCTTCACTTCAAAAACAGATTCAGAGGTGACAGGCCACATCACAAGAGTTCCCCAAAACTGAGCATCGTTCTCCGGAAAAGTAGTACACGAAAACCGGAAGCTTTTTGTGACGTATTGGTCAAGCTTTGCTTTGTCGATTTCTTTCAAATCGCAAATTTGAAAACTAATAACGTCCTTTTCTGAGATGAGGGTGCTGTCGCTTTGCCCTGAAAGCTCAAGATATCTCTGAGGTGTGAGCTCTTCAAACTGGCCGTTTTCTGTAATACAAAGCCTCGAAAATTCGACTTGTTCGACGCTAACGACCTTTCGAGCGTTAGCTTCATCTTGTTTAGAAAGCCCACCACTACTCAAATCGGAAGAAGGCTGAGTTGATTTACATGCCGTGATCGCCAGAAAAAATAAGAAGATTTTTGCTTTCATCAAACGCCTCGGAAGTCTCTTTTTAGGTATTGCCTTATTTTACCTCATTCTTTGACAAGATTCGGTAAAAATTTACTTTTTCTTAAAGATTATCCATCCTGAAAAACACTCAAGGCCTGAATTTTTTTAGGTAAATCATGCTGGTCCGGTCGCTTTGTGGATTTGCTAAAATAAAGAGAGCCAACCCAAACCACGCACGGATGACTTATGTTGGGAATAAAGCTTTTTGCTGCCATGATCTTAATTTTTTTTGCAGTGAACTCCTGCAAAACGCAGCCTGCGTCTTCTAGTAAGATCCTTTCAGAAGCAGATGATCACCCTCGATTCGGCAGTAATGAGGAAGCATTTACGTACTTTTTACGTAATGACCAAGGGCTAAGGGATGGCCTTTCCCCTGAGGAATTAGAGCATTTGCAATCAGCGAGTTATTTACCAAAGGTTTTGAAACGCTATGCAGCTCAGCCTGAGTCGGCGAAAGGTTTTGCCAAATACGTTGCTGACTACCTAAGAAGTGATCGTATTCAAACAGGAAAAGAAATCTTTGCGGGACGACACCAAGCTTCTCGCTATCTAAAGTTTTTGGAGGAACAGTATTCTGTCGACAGGCAAATAATCATCGCGCTATGGGGAGCTGAAACTGACTATGGCGCAGCTATTGCCAATGAGTCGAATCTCGTTCCAATGATTGACGCTTTAGCTACTTTAAGTTGTCACGGTATCCGTCAGGAAAGCAATTTCTTTACAAGGCAGTTACGTATTGCTGCGCAATTGATAAACGAAGGCTCCTTAGAACTCGATGTGAAAAGTTCTTGGGCGGGAGCCATCGGACACTTTCAGTTTATGCCCGAGACTTATCAAAAACATGCACTAGGCTACGATGCACCTGCCAGCAAAGGTCCAGCCGATATGGATCATCCCGAAGATGGCTTCCGATCAGCGGTCAACTATCTCAAAAAGCTGGGTTGGGATTATCGTTTGCCATGGGGCATGGAAGCTAATCTGAGCGAGCAGTTTCGATTTAACCATCTCACATTTGGGTTTCGAAAAAAGTCTCCTGAAGATCCCAATCAGAGAGTTTTGAAGACTTGGAAAGAGCTCGATACGAGAACGATAAGTGAATGGCGAAGGCTTGGAGTGTACCCTGAGTTCTCTGGCTTCGAAAATAGAAAAGCAGCTCTTTACTTACCTATGGGCATTCACGGACCTAAATATCTTGTCTTTAAAAACTTCTTGGCTCTTTTTCATTGGAATCACTCAACAAAATATGTCATCGCGGCAGGTCTATTATCAGACCTTATTTCGGGGAGAAGAACTGATTATGTAGTGAAAGCTTCTCGATCAAAGGACATCATTTTTACCCGTCGTGAGATGATGGCGATTCAGATCGCCTTAGGCTTTCCTGAGGACGAGGTTGATGGTTATTATGGTCAAGACACAGCAACAGCAATTTACCAAATGCAAAAGAGGAGGAAACTTTCAGTCAAAGATGGCTATCCCACTAGAGTACTTTTCCCAAATCTGAATACCAATCAGGCAATCATCAGTAAAAAAATGCGCTTCTCTCGCGTCAAGAATCCAAATGCAATCTGCAGCCTACCGCAGTAATGCGAATTTGTTTCACTAATTGCTAAAATTAAAGAATCCTCAAAAAAAAACCGATAATGCCAAAGTTCCGGTTTATCCTATAAGACGCTAAGGCCTTAGTCTATGAACCATGCTGTTTGCACTATTCTTTTGATCTTGCTTACCTTCTCAACAATTCGTTGCGGTGATAATCGGGGGAGTGAAGATAGTGACAATAAAGTCTTCAACGGAGCAGCTGCTACTGGGGTTAACTACCAAGCGATTGCTGAACTAGAAGGCGAAAGCATTGATAAAATTTATAGTTGTACAACTTTTAAAGTTGCCAGTAACGCTTGGCTAACGGCTGAACATTGCGCTGATGGTCTTGTCAAGAAAGATGGGAACAAACCCTCCCTCACTATCAATTTGGACAGTGGTGATTCGCTCTCAGTTAACCAAGTTATTCTTCACAAAGACCGGCAAGTAAGAGTTTTTGCACAAATACTTCCTAAAGAGATTGACTGGGAGTACGACTTAGCAGTTTTGATCACAGACGATACTAATGCTGGTGGCCAACCAAACCTCATAGCAACGGAGTTTGATAACTCCGCTAAGGAATTTGTCGGTTATGGTTACACAGAGTTTGACTTCAGCGATACGACAGAAAGTCCTTATCAAGGTGACGATGGTAAACAGGTAGGAAGCGTAGCTTCTGACCGCATCCATTTGACTTCGGATTTTATCCATTACATTGCAAAGATCCCAACAAATATTGATCTACCGGAGACAAGCGTTTCTTTGACCACCCAGAATCCATTTTCAGAAGCTAACGCTCAGTCGGAGGAACAATCTCAACAAAATGCTAGCAAAGAGTATGATGCCTTAACTCTTAGGGGAGATTCTGGTGGACCTATGATCGATGTTTCTAGCCGACAAATTGTTGGAGTCGCGAGTTTTGGTACGAATAACCTTCCTAAAGCTGAGCTTGATTTTGAAGGTTTTATTGAAGATCTCAATCATCCTCCCTATAACCAGTTTGTAAAAGAAAATGATGGAGTCGGACTGGCTGGCTATGTAAGGCTTGATAGTAAGCTTTCGGTAGAGACACTCACGCGCGCTATAGTCGAAGCGGGAGCAAAAATCCCCTATCAATGCTGTCTTTGCGGTGGACAGAAAAAGTTGTTGATTGGACGTTACGAAACCGAAAATATTTGTTCACAAAGAAACTGTGCGCTTATACCTAACGAGAGTGAGTGTGGTGCGCCTGATGTTGATAGTCCCAATGCACAAGATGAAGATCAATTAGAGCCGGATGGTCAGCAGGTTCCTGATCAAGATGCTTCGGCTGGAAACGGGGATCAAGTTCCTGATGATGTTCCGCAGTGGCCTGCTGTCTTTACCTTCAATACAAAAAAAGTCATGGAAACCGGCTGCAACTTGAATATCCGAGCAGAGCCTTCTACATCTGCTAAAGCTGTGGGAACATTCAAATCCGGCGTAAAACCAACAGAGTCAAATTATAAGGACTTAGGTAAAAAGTGGTGGTACATGGTCGATGGTATCACCTTTAACGAAGGTCGAAAATGGTATCGTATAGTCCATAACGATACTGTAGACAATACAGAAAATAAAGGTAATATGCCTAATCCTGCTTGGGTGGCGGAGGACTTTGTCAATGTTGATGGTCTCCAAACCAATAGCCTTGGGACCTGCTTATTCCTCTTTGATTTTGGTAAGGGATAATCAGACGAGTTTTATACGGTGCTCAGTGACTAAACGCTGAGTCTCCTGATGGCAAAGGAGATTTGCCTCTTCTCTGCAGTTATTTATCAGGGACGGATGACAGCAAAGCTCAGAATGCCCTTGCGGAAGACTTGCAAGAAATTTAAAAAAACCTTTTTGGTCGGCTCGCCAAGGATTCATCAAGTAAAAATGATCAAAACTTAAAATGTTAGCTTGACTATATAACTGACGAAAACGATGACCTTGGGATAATATTAGATCCCTGTCAATTTTGTAGTGGCTAGATAGTAAATCTAACCACTGTTGCTGATCTTTACCAAACGGTTGCCGTAGTCTCAGATGTTTCTCACTAGCGAGATCAATCACTCCTTTATAGAGGTCCTCATAAAAATAAAGCTCTAGACGATGAATATCTATGTGTGTCAGGTGATCGACATGCTGCGAAAGCAGCTCAAGTTGAGCTTTGCACTCCTCATAGACATGTTTTCTTGTGAGGTTTTTTAAAAGTTGATGAATATCAGAAAACTGTTCTGTCAAATCTAATACGGCTTTTGTTAAGGGCTTTGCAAAACTGAGATCGAAGTGAAGCCCAACTTTTAGCTGAGGATTTTCTCTCAGGCATTTAAGGGCATCGAAAAGACGTGGCGACGTAGCAAATACCGAAGTAGCAGTGACAATTCCTTTGTTATGACAATGAAGAATTGCGAGATCAGAGGATTGATCTTTAGCGAAATCGTCAGCAACGACAGTAAGAGATTTTGTCATAATAAGGCGTTACTCTAGACCTTTAAAGGTCACTTTAATTCCAGTCGTTTGATATCTCTTCATGCGCTCAATCAGAGCTAGTGAAGCAGGCGCTACTTGTACCTCAGATAACCGACTCAAAAAAGGATGAGGGAAATTACGTCTTAGTCTTTGCATCATATCGACAGCATCCTTGACTTGAGTGTGGCTATAAACATGACCATATTTTAAATCAGAATGCTCCTGAACGTAAGTGATAGAATCGTAACCCTGTTGTTTTAAACAGCTGGCTGAAGGTAAGCGTCTTGCTAGTGACTTTTCTCGCAGTATATGAATCTCTCCAACTATAATAACATTTGAATTTTGTTCTTTAGGCTGGAAGAGATCTTGTTTGGTGATTTTACGGAATTTCAGATGATGATAAAGTTTATAGTAAGCAGCCAGAAGCGGAAGCGCCGATAAATCGTGACCTCTTTTCAAGTGCTCAGGATCATTGATCGCTTCTTTGAAGAGATAAAAGTCTCTCGTGTAAAATAAGCTCTTCTTATGAAACGGAAGAGTTGCGTAAAGAACGCTTTGATCAAGAGTCTCGTAGTAGTAGTCAAAGGCATGGATCAGGCCAGTATTGATTATGAGTAGATTATTTTTCGGGTTTGTTCTGATTAGTTTGCGCAGATTCTGTCTGATGGTTGCGTCGCGTTTCTCATCGGTGAATTCACCAACAAGATTTTTAAGATCCATGTTGGCGAGATTGATGCCGGCAAGCTTGATGTTTTTTTGCCAAGCGATAGAAGTGTCTCCAGCGATGACTTCTTCCACTTCACGTGGGTTGACTTTCCATTCAGATGTTTTCTGCAAAGAAGCAATCGGACTGTGAGCTGCGTAAGAGTCCTTCCACGATTGCCACTGTTGTTCGCATACAGGATCTACGTCTGGTGTCGAGGTACAAGCAACAAAGAAAAGACTGACAAAGATTATTCCGATTTTACTGAGCTTCTGAAACATAATCACATCCAAAATGAGCTTATAACCATAGGTTCACAGTTATTAATGGAGCAAGAAACTGTCCAAAGTGGGGGTGGTCAATCAACCCGAGTGAGTTGCTGAGAATTTGGTGAAAACAGATGCTTACAGAAAATTTTCAAAGATATAGTTGAGAAAAAATGGGACTAAGCTGCGAGGTAAACTACACATGTGTCAAAAATATCGACAATGGATCGAATGGTCTATGGGTTTAAGGCCTCCTTATCAAGCAGTGTGGAGAGGATTTTGGGGTTCATTTTTAAACTTTCAAACCCTGCTCACGAAGTGTGTGAATGACAGGTGCATACTGAACTTCTCTGCGCCAGTCGAATGGATCTTCACCACTGCCGTTTTGAATCGCTACGAGGGTCTCTTTGAGTTTGATGGTTACTGATCCGATCTTTTTATCGTTGATGATATACTTTTTATCTTCATCAATAAGCCCTACAAGGGGAGAAATAACGACGGCTGTACCAGTGCCAAAAGCTTCTGTGATCTTGCCTGTTTCAATATCAGTAAGAACTTCATCGATAGCAAGAGGCTTCTCCTCTACGCTGTAACCAAGATACTTGGCTAGTTCGATAACTGAGCGGCGAGTGATACCGGGTAGAATGCTACCACTCAATGGTGGCGTGACAATTTTATCACCGTACACAAACATGACATTGCTTGTCCCCACTTCCTCAATGTAGCGATGTTCAATAGCATCAAGCCAAAGCACTTGATCGGCTCCTTGATTGACGGCTTTCGCCATGGTTGTCAAAGGAGGAGCATAGTTTCCGCTGCACTTGGCATCACCGACGCCTCCTTTAACGGCTCTGACCTTTTCGCGCTCGATAAAAACTGTCGTACCTTCAGTATTTGCATAATAAGCCTTTACGGGACACAGGAAGACAAAAAAACGGTAATTGTGAGACGCTTTGTAGACGATACCTTCATCGATGCCGATTAGGGTAGGCCTGACGTAAAGTGAGCCGGGGTGAGGTAAAACCCAGTCAGAGTCGATGGCGAGAAGGTGATTTAAACCATCTAGAAAGAGTTCAACAGGCACCGGTTGCATACCTAAACGTTCTGCCGAGCGCCGCATACGCTCTGCGTTGAGTTCAGGTCTGAAGAGATATATCTGGTCGGGGTTTGCACTGTTGCGGTAACACTTCATTCCTTCAAAGACTTGCTGCCCGTAGTGAAAAGCGATTGAA
Organism: uncultured Oligoflexales bacterium; assembly: GCA_964490675.1. GTDB lineage: Bacteria > Bdellovibrionota_B > Oligoflexia > Oligoflexales > JAWKNZ01 > CAZBDM01. The sequence goes on along the minus strand of CAZBDM010000061.1, from coordinate 5,824 downwards.
TGTGGTGTCATTAAGAAAGGTGCGAATGGCTTGATTTCAATGTCTTGCCAACCGCCTCTTTCGGCTATGTAATCACAACCAAGCATGTGATCTGAGTGTACTTTGCCGAACTGGATGGCGTCATCAATAGTCGGAGGAGTCGCGCGATCTTCTCTGTTGAGAATTTGGTACTGAAAGCGCGGAAGGTTTTCCTTAGGTTTATGCGTCAGTGACTGTGTGCTGGTCAATTGATCTAGCCTCTAATCTGTGTTAACTCTGTGTGCGGCGTGAAAGTACGCTGACCATATATACTTAAGATCACCTCGAATATGCAAGTGCCGCTTGAAATGTTTTTTGTTTAAGTTGCCTTTATTACTGAAATCTTAGTGGCTCCCATCAGAATCAATCGTCTTTATAGGACTTTGTGATACCAAAACCCAAACAATATTGAATAGATAGAGACAAATGACTGTAAAAATAGAAATTTACGACACAACATTGCGTGACGGGACTCAAGGTGAAGGGGTCTCGTTTGGGCTCACGGACAAGCTGGCTTTGAGTCAGGATATCGATTGGCTGGGCGTTGATTTCATCGAAGGGGGCTGGCCTGGCTCAAACCCAAAAGACCAAGCATTCTTCCAGGAAGTCGCCAAACTTAATCTAAAACAGGCTAAAATCACCGCTTTTGGCTCAACGATGAGAGCAAAATACACTCATGGCAGAGAAGATGAAAACCTTGTGGCACTCGTTGATTCTGGTGCCGATGTTGTGACGATTTTCGGCAAGACCTGGGATCTTCATGTCACTGACGCCTTACGCATTAGCCTGGAAAAAAATCTTGAGATTATCACGAAATCACTTTCCTTTGTGAAAGAACAAAGCGGTCGACCAGTGTTCTACGATGCAGAACATTTCTTCGATGGCTACAAAGCTAACAAAGATTACGCTCTAAAGACAATCAAGGCAGCACTTGATGGTGGAGCTGAAAGAATTGTTCTCTGTGATACCAACGGTGGTAGCTTGCCCGTGGAAGTTGCTTCGGCAGTCGATGAGATAAGAGCAGCTTTTCCTGAGGCTCAATTCGGCATTCACGTTCACAACGATGGGGGCTTAGCGGTTGCCAACACACTCGTTGCTGTTGAGCATGGTTGTATGCAGGTGCAAGGTACGATTAACGGCATCGGAGAAAGGTGTGGGAATGTTGATCTTCTCACGGTGATCGCTAATCTTGAAACAAAATACAATCGCAAATGCCTCCCGGAAGGCAACTTAAGCCGTCTAACGGCATTATCACGAATGGTCTGGGAAAGGACTAATCTGCAGCAGCCTGTCAACCAGCCTTTTGTTGGGAAAGCTGCTTTCGCTCACAAAGGTGGCGTGCACGTCAGTGCGGTCAATCGCAACGCAGATACTTACGAGCATATCAAACCAGAGTTGGTGGGTAACACCAGACGGGTGCTTATCAGCGAGCTCTCAGGTCGTTCAAATATCAACGCTAAACTGAGCCAGAAGTTTCCTGAAATCAAAGATCCTAAATCAGTCGAAGCCATTCTCAACGATATTCAAGAGAAAGAAAACAATGGCTATAGCTACGAAGGGGCTGATGGTAGCTTTGAGCTTCTCGTCAGACGTCACCTAGGGAAATATAATCCACTCTTTAAATTGATCTTTTATCGTATCCACGATGTCGGTACGGGAGATCATCATGGTGATCGTGAACTGATCGAGGCAACCGTAAAAATTGATATTAATGGAGCCATCGAGCACTGCTGTGCGGAGGGGCATGGGCCAGTTGATGCGCTGTCAAAAGCCTTAAGGAAAGCTCTTATCCCGACCTTTCCTGGCCTTAAAGAACTGCATCTTGTCGATTATAAAGTCCGAGTCATTAACGGTGGCGAAGGCACGGCAGCGCAGGTGCGGGTCCTCATTGAGCATGTTTACAAAGGTGAAGTCTTTACGACTATTGGCGTTAGTGAGAACATTATCGATGCAAGTTGGATTGCATTGGTAGAGGGTTATGAACACATAACTTGCGGTCTTTAGTGAACCAAGGTCAATCAATATTTAAGAACTATACGGCGGGATTGTCCGAAAATCCTTGCTGTAAATGCTTGGCAAGCTTATCCTCTCCCCTATAAATCATCAAAAAAGGGGAGATCTTCGATGAAATTATTCATTGCTTCGTTATTTTTTCTGGTGTCTTCGTTAACCTACGGCCAGTGTGTTGACTCCGATCAACAATTCGCTGATCGAATTGCACAAAAAAACGAGGATCTTAGACAAAGAGGGATTATCTCAGAAAGAGAGTATCAATTTGGTAAACTTATGATCCTCGACATGGGCCTGTGCTCTGGGAGCCTCGATTTGGCGAGCTTTTGTAGGCAAAAAGAAGAGCTTATTGAGGCGTTAAAAGTTAAACCAAACCCTGAAACAGAACCTACGACAGCTAGTCGCGCTCTCAACTCTCTTGAGCAAAATAGCAGCGTCCTTCGTCATCTCATTGAAATGCGTTCGAAGTGTGTCCTTTAATGGATCGTGGGAGCTGAAAAAGACAGTTGGTAAAAACGGGAAAGGTTGATCTGAGCGGATCTTGCGAGGTCTCCCTTTCTCCGTTGCTTGCTACTAAAAGTTTGAAAACACGATGCTAACTGAGAGCTTCAGCGAGAATGAAGCCTATGGCAGCTGTCACAAGTAAAAGGCTGGGGGCCAAGAGGTTTTTCTCCAAGCGTGAAGCTGCCATAGGGACTCCCTTAATTCGTTAGGCATTAGGCACACAAACCCTACGGTATAAATCTAACATCGATGAAATAGAATTTTACGTCTATATCCATCTAAAAATTCAATAGATAATAGTCAATTGATTCAGTTGGTTATAATGAAATAGGCAAAAAAATTAAGAGGTCGCAAGATATTTGGTGGATGATGAGGAAAGCCTCCTCACTCATTCATCTAAAAAATGATACCCGTAGCGATCGACCTGCTGAACGATGTCCGCCATTTTTGTTTGACCAATGTCCCATTTATTGCTGGTCCGATATTGCACGTTAAAGGGGATGTTTAATGTCTCTGAGATGTCATCGGCAACTGCGGGATTAACGAAATCGCTGTGGGCTTGAAGGCGTTTAATCGAGCCCATATTGCGAGCTGCAAGCCAACGAATGAGCTTTGCATTGGCTAATACCTGCTTGGCGGAAAGACCTGACCAAATCTGGGATTTGGTTTCTTCTTGTTCTGCAAAAATGTCGGAGTAAGGGTTAGGAACAACATTTTCAATGCCAATCGCCCAGGGATTAAACTCTCCTAGATGTCTCCTGGTTAAAAACGTCGCCTCAGGATCTCTATAATCGTTCCTACCGTTGTTATTCTTGGGAGGAACAAGACAGTAGATTTTCGCTTCAAATTCTCCATCTTCGATGATGAACTGTGAACCGAGGGGTGCTGTTCCCCATTTCGAGTTCCAAAGCATCCCTTCATGGAGAAACCCTGCCGCGGTAAGAGACGTTTTTAAATCGTTGAGTGCAATGGAGTGGACGACCACCATTTTAGGATCAACATGGATCATCTCGGGCTCGTAGTTTCCTTTGTAGACGTTTTGGAGATATTCGTCAGTTAGATCAACAACACTGTCGGGCACGGGAATTTCAGCTTCGATGATTGTCATCGACTCAGAGCTACCATCAGGGTTTTGCCATTCAACAATAACTTCGCGACTGTTTGCCATCAACTCTTCAAAGCTGATCAGTTGTTTGACCGGATCGTCATCGATCGCATAAAGGGCGCTAGCAGAATCGACGGTTTCTTGGCTGCAGCCGAAAGCAATAAAAAGAACAGCAAACAAAAGCGGAGGCATGGATAAAACCCTTACTTAAATTCATAATGTCATTTAAGAAGCAAAAAAGACGCCAACAGGGAAAAAATATTTCTCTGTAAAATTAACAGAGTAAGGCGTATTGAGCGCGGCTCAGAGTGTCTAAGCCTTTAACACTGCCTAGTCAATGAGGTGCGTTTGTCTCGGCTCGCTGAATCTTGGTGATTAATCTTCGTATTCTTCTCGATCGACACGGTGACTGTGACGAGGTCTTTTCTTCGGTGGTAAGGATCTGCGCTCTGTGTTGCGGGGAGCGTACAGAGACAAAATAATAAGATCGTATTCACCGGTCTGTTCGTGCGGTCCTGTCAAGACAAAATGGGAGTTTTCGAGAAGGCAACTTATTGCTCGATGAACAGCTTGCGGGGTTTCGCATCTGATGTTGATGCGTTCGTAGTTTCTTGTGGCAGCATCAGAGGCGACGGAAATGTTGATGGGAGCAGCATCAGCGAGCTTTCTTAGCATAT
>CAZBDM010000061.1:475-1500 GCA_964490675.1 uncultured Oligoflexales bacterium | reverse complement strand
ACCGCCTTTTTAAAGGGAAACGACAACTGGTCGCGCGCTTGATCGTAGATAACTTCAACTTTCGGTTGGTTTTGCTCGGATTCAGAAGCTTTGGCGGTTTCTATCGAAAAAACCACAATGAACAAAGTGAGGAGTCTTGTTTGCAGAATCATAGACTCCTTAGCGATGTTTATGATGCAGCCGCCGTCCACAAAAGATCTCCTGATGTTAGGTCTTAGTTAATGGCAAGTTTAGCACTGTTTCCATTACCGTTTCCCTATAATCTTGTGATAACATTTTGTAAAGTAAACAATCGTAAAGGTTTAGTTAACGTTACCGATCAGAAGAAAAATTGCGAAGAGGTATTTCATGAAGTTGTTTTTAGCATTAGTATTATCATTCTTTTTCAGCGCGACTGCGTTTGCTAAATGTCCCGTTTGTGACAAAAACTCACCTGAGAATGTCACCCACAGAAAGTGTCTTGGAAAAGTCGAGTCTAAAGACATCATCAATAATCGCAATTACTGTTTTCTCTACCAAGTCGATACGAGCAAAAGAAAAAAAGAAGACTTCAAGCTTCGCATCAAGGCCAAGGGAATCGCTGGAGCCATGTTTAACCAAAAGCAGGTAGATCGTATCGTCAGTAAGCTCGTTAAATCAGGGAAAACCTGCGAACAAAGAGGTCACCGCATACGAATTGGTAAACTTGATGTTTATCACGAGCTCTGTCAAAAAAATGGCAAAGCAGATTATATCCGTACCTTTGTCCAAACTCGTAATGGACCTAACTCAGCAAATAAACCCGTCGAAATAAAAGTGCCTTGGTCAAAGGTTCTTGAGGCCGCAAATAGTGCTCCACAGTGGCCAAAATAGAGCGGTTCTTATGGATAGAAGTTTTTTTCTTAACCTGATAGTCTAACTCTTTGAGGGTTTAAAGGCTCGGAGAACTATGAAAGACTATCAGTCTTTTCAAAAGATTGGACTATTCAAAACAGATAAAATAAAGGTTGGTGTTATTTGGGCAGGAGTGGTAGCACGATTTGACG
>CAZBDM010000061.1:0-465 GCA_964490675.1 uncultured Oligoflexales bacterium | reverse complement strand
AAGGCGTCAGATGGAGATCGTCTCGCACGCTATCACCGCCTTTGCAAAAGAGGGCTACTCTGGTGTCACGATGCAATCTTTAGCCACGTCTTTGAACCTTTCCCGACAGGCGATCCTTCATTATTTTTCAACAAAAGAAGAAATCTATCTTGTTTGCGTTAAATTTGTCCGAATAAAGTTTCAGGAGTATGCTATTGATTACTTTTCTGAACAACAAGATCCCGAAGATATGTTGCGCGCCTATTTGTACTCTACATTTGACTGGATTATAAAAAAACGTCAACACGCTCAACTGCTCTTTGACTTTCTCAATGCGGCTCACTATCAAAAACACTTTCGTAAGATTCATCAAGAACTCACCAACACGGGTAAGCAACGGATCGCTTCCCTTGTCAGCCACATTCATGGTGACACAGATCCTTCTGGTTATACTGCTGCTGCTGAATTGATTCAGTCGGTGATTAC
>CAZBDM010000060.1:10694-13535 GCA_964490675.1 uncultured Oligoflexales bacterium | reverse complement strand
CCGAAAGGCTCTTGATCAGTTTCTTAAGTCTGCTGTTAGTTCGTATAAAAAAGACCGAGACTTTCCATTTATAAGGGCAACGTCAAAGCTTAGCCCTCATCTTCATTTTGGTGAGATCAGTCCCGCTTACATCTGGCAAGAAGTCACTCGTAAATTCGGTGATCCAGCGAGTATCCAGTCGGAGGACGTTTTGCATTTTTTAAAAGAAGTGGTTTGGAGAGAGTTTGCTTATCATTTGCTTTTTCATTTTCCAACCACTGTTGACCAGCCACTAAGACCTGAGTTCGCAGCCTTTCCTTGGCAAGATAACCGAGAACTCTTAGATTTATGGCAAAAGGGTATGACTGGTTATCCTATTGTTGATGCAGGTATGAGAGAACTTTGGCAAACTGGTTGGATGCATAACCGAGTAAGAATGGTTGTCGCTTCCTTCCTTGTCAAAGATCTACTTTTATCTTGGCAGCAGGGTTCTGAGTGGTTTTGGGATTCGCTTGTGGATGCGGATCTTGCGAGTAACACGCTTGGTTGGCAATGGGCGGCCGGCTGTGGTGCAGATGCTGCGCCTTATTTCAGGGTGTTTAACCCGACTCTGCAAGGCGAAAAGTTTGATCCAGATGGTAAGTACGTCAGACATTATTGTCCTGAGCTTAAAGATGTTCCGAGTAAATGGCTTCATAAAATTTGGGAAGCGCCAGAAGAGGTCTTAAAAGAAGCAAACGTTAAACTAGGACAAACTTATCCGAAGCCTGTTGTAGATCATCAAGCAGCAAAGATGCTTGCTTTACAAGCCTATGATAAGATTAAAAAAAATAAATCAAACTAGCTTCGCAGCCGTGCCATAAGGTGCTAAAATCATCAATTAAATTAACGCAAATTAGAATAATCTCAAGATCGCTCGAAAAATTCCGATACGTAAAGAGGCGAGTATTAACGATTTTAAAGGTTATTGATGAATTTTAGCGAAGCTAAAAAGCTAGGCTTTTTTGTTGGGATTTTGTTTTTTGTGCTTCATAACGGATGCAGCAATCCTCCACCGAGTAAGCCAGCTCCTTACCAACCCGCTGAGACCGGTGATCTCAGTGAACAAAAGGCCGATATCGCTCCGACGCAGCCTCAAAACGAGGCCGATAAGGAGGAGTCGTCATCGGATTCTGCGGGGAGCGGTGAATATAGTCTTAATAAAATACAATTCAATCTAAAAGAAGGTGAAACGTTAGAAGTTATTCTTAAGTTTGACAAAGAGACCGAAGAAGAAACGACTTTCACCTGGGCTTTGACCCCTTCAAAGTCAGGGAATGAACAAGACTTTGAAGCTCTTGAGGGTGAGTTTAGTGTTGCTGAGAAAGTGACTGAGCATACCTTTAAGTTACTAGCTGTCGATGATGAGGACGTTGAAGGCACCGAGAGTTTCACCATCAAGTTTAGACGTAACGAAGAACCCCCTAAAAAAGCTCTGATTGAACTGAAAGACTTCTTTGATGTTGCCTCGTCAAATTTAATTGCCGTTGCAGACGACCATGCTTGCGGAATCATGGCCGGCAAAGCTTACTGCTGGGGAGGTAATGGAACTGGCGAACTTGCCGACGGTACAAGCAACTCGCGGGCTGTAGCGCGAACTGTCAATATGCCAAACACGGGCTACACTGAAATCGCTGCACAAGCAGACAACTCCTGTGGGATTAAAGATGGGGCTGCTTACTGCTGGGGTGATGGCGAACGTCTACAAATTGGCGACGGAACTAATAACGATAGAAGGCAGCCGACTGCTGTTACTAATATGGATAGCGCAGTGACAAGCATTGCCGTTGGGCTTTTCCACAGCTGTGCGGTAAAGGCTGGTGCTGTTATGTGTTGGGGGCAAAATGACCAAGGACAGCTCGGAGACAACAGTCAGGCGGACAGATCAACAGCTGCCTCGGTACAGACAATGGATGCAAACGTTTCGGACGTAGCGACAGGAGCTGAGCATTCCTGTGGCGTCAAGCAAGGCGCCCTTTTTTGTTGGGGACGTAACGATCAAGGCCAGCTTGGAGTCGGAGATAACAATCGAAAGTTAGTTGCAACAGCTGTTACGACTCTTGCTTCCGGGGTATCAAAGGTTGATGCTTTCAATCATGTGACTTGTGCGTTGCAAGGAGCAGATCTTTTCTGTTGGGGGCAAAATTCCCGAGGTCAATTAGGAACTGGTCAAGCCGGCGGAAGCCAAAATACTCCCCAGAAGGTGCTTAGTGGCGTGACAGATTTTGCTGTCGGTTCTGAACACGTCTGTGCTATTGCTGATGGTAAGATGAAGTGCTGGGGGCGTAATGCTTCAGGCCAGTTAGGGATTGGCAACCGAACAGACCAATTGACTCCGACTGATGTCACGACTCCTCTTTCTGAACCTGTCTTATCCATAGCTGCAGGAACGCAGTCGACTTGCGCCGCTGGTGCCACCAAGATGCGCTGCTGGGGTGAAGGCGATGGCGGTCGTCTCGGTGGCGGAAACGGAAACGATGCTCTTGATGGTATTGACGTGATGTTTCAATAACCTCGATATTTAACTACAAAAATTCATTTATATTTGAATCTGCATACATATAAAGTGTATATTTTGCGCAGTCGAGGGCCCTCGGCTTTCCTAGTTCCCTGTAGTTGCTGTCATTTATCTTTATGCTGTTGTAGAAGAGGAAACCATGTATGACCTGCCAAAATTGTTCTTATTTCTTCAAATCGTTTTCTTAGTATCGGTGCTTTACGTGTGAAGCGCAGGATATGTTAGACCAATGAAAAATTGAAAATAATTTGCTTGCTTTCGCGACGGAAAGAGTTATCCTGCTTTTTACACGGCTCCGCTTTCGA
>CAZBDM010000060.1:6469-10684 GCA_964490675.1 uncultured Oligoflexales bacterium | reverse complement strand
AAATTGAAATTGTTTATGCTGTGGTTTGCCATCACAGCGTTGTTTGCACTCGCTCAATGTAAGTTAGCTCATCCAGAATCGCAAGAATCGGAGCCGTTGGCGATGAACGAAAGGAAGAGCAGTACTTGCACGAATCCCAACCCGCGCAATGTTAATTGTGACCAAACAAAAACCGTTGATCGCATTTACCTAGCCCTTTCTCACGAAGAAGTCGAAGTCGAAGGTAAAGTAAAGATTCAACAAGTGGAAGTTCCCGTCATCAAGATTGTTGCCTGTTACGGAGAAGACCCCGATCCTGAAGCCGAAATAACAACCCGATACGGCCGTGAGAAAGCCCTTAGTGAGAGGATTTATGTCGGTGAGTTTCGTGCGGAGAGTATCTTAGACCGCAATGGTGAAGAAGTGGGTGAAGGTGAATGTGAAATTTTAGTCGGCCACCAGCATCTTATTACCAGTAGCGTCAGTTCAGCCATTGGACAGTTGTCGATCAACCAACGTAATGTCGATACGCTCTCTAAGTTTTCAAAAGCGGCTTGTCTCGGTGCCGCCGGAATGATGTTTACGGTGATGGGGGGGCCGACAGCGGCCGCTGCAATGGGACTTGTTGTCACGGGTCTTCAGACTTCGATCTTTTGTGGTGGTAATATCGCCAACCTCGATTATCAGCAAGGAGTGCTAGACGAGCAACAAGCTCACATTATCCTTAACCGTTACCTTACTCTTGCTCAGAGAGCACTTGTGAGGAAGTTAAAGGCAAGCTACGAAACTGTTCATAATGCAAACGATGAAGAATTAGATCAGTTAAGTTTGAAAACGACGAAAGAAGCTGATCTCTTTATTCTTTGGGCACGTGCGAATGAAAAAGTTCGTAAGAAAATCAGATCTGAATCTAAGCTAAATTTAACTCCCCTTACCGAGGAAGAAAAGGTTGATCTGGTTCGTGGTCTTTATCAAAGGGTTGTAGCGAGCTTTAACAGTGATTTAAGCATTGAGGACCAGATTTTAAGTTGCGAGAGGTTTGATCGCTTGCCACTTGATGAAAATGGTCGTCCTGACCCTAGCCAAGCTGATGTTAGTATCCCTTGCGATGGCTACGAGGAACTGAAAGATGGGCACTGGGTGGCAAAAGCCATGTATGATCCTCTTTTAAAACCTGGTCGTGATGCAGTGATCAAAAAGTTTCTTGGAGACCGGTCGATTGACGCGACAATGAGTGGTATTGGCGACTTTTTCAAAGGCTTCACTGATTTGCGTTATAAGCCAGGCGTCTTTGAGCAGGGGCCTAAGAAGACCCGCAAGTTTACCAATGCAATAAGACGTCTTGATCTCAGACATCACTACTTTCTTTGTGCCAACATGGAAATGGACTCATTCATTGAAGAGGATGATAAACCGGAGTGGTGTATGACAGTAAGAAAACTACTAGAAAAAGATGAGCTCATTGCTGGTGGTGGACCGATCAGTCCATTAGCGATCAGTGGAGGATCTTTACCGACTTTTAGTTCTTCTAAGTAGTCGAATGGAAAAAGCCTGTTGGCTTTGTGACCTCGTACTTCATTCCTTTTACAAATGGTGAGGAAGTGGAAAATGTCTGAGGACTGAGCGCGCATACCGAGACGATAGCGTAACGCATTCATCGGACACCGTCGACTGAGTAAGAAGTTGTTATTTACAGAACTTTTTAACGGCTTTACTTGTTAGAGAAAAACTGTCGTTCACCGTAGGCCCCTGTTCATCAAAAAGTGCTTGGTAGTCGATAGGATCATGTCCATGGTTATCATCATGGACATGATCCTCTTCTATTTGATGTCGCGATGTTAATGCGATAGTCGTTTTGTTCCAAGCTGGCAAGTCCGCATACTGCGGCATCTGACGATCATATAGAGTCTCATTTAGAGGATCGAGAGCTATATGGAAGTGATCATTGTGATCATGTCTTCTCTTTCGCGGATTGAAGTACTCTGGGCCCAAGACAACAGTGAAATACTGACAAAAATGATCTCTAATACTACGATACCATCGGTCGTGATCTGTTTTGACAGTGCTTTTATAAGTTGTGACAGGGTGCCATTTTCCGTTTTTTTCTAGAGCAAAAATATCCATCGCTGAGCAGTAAGCATGACGACTTGTGGTGCCTTTACCAGCTACCTTTCTATTGTCACAGAGATCATAAAATTGTACACCGGTGACTCCCAGACTCGGCAGCCCGGCGAAGGCCGCATTAAGTGCCTTGGCGAAGTTTAAGTCAGCATCGACAAATTCGACTGTATTTTGGTGCTGCTTGATATTTAAACCATGAATACCGCCGATCTTAAACTTAACCGTTCTCAAAGCTTGGGCTCTTTTACTTGTTCTGAAAGCGGTGAAAGTTTGACATCTTTTTGATAGATCCATTAGTTGCAGACGTTTTTCTTTCCAACTGGCCTGCAATGAAGAATATTGACTGAGATGTCGTACAGAGTAGATTGGATTGACTATTTTATTCATCTGCTCACAAAGCGTTTTGATTTGACTTGAAATGATTGAATCGGTTTTGTTTTGACAGGCTGAGATAGCATCGCAATCTTGATATTCCGGAACGAGGTTATGACGTTCACTGTAACTTTCATCGTAGTTTTCAAAGTTACCATTAAGCTTACTTACTTTGATTTCATATTCAGCAACTGAGTGTCCGTCGGCGTAAGGCCAATAGAGTTTAATATGAATATTGCGATTTGCTCCCGGGACAATAGGCATGATGAATATGGTATCGCCGAGTTTGTGGATATTACTTTTTTCGACAGTCTCTTTCATTTGGCAGAGGCTGTAATCTTTTTCCTGTAATGGTTTACCTGACTTGATGACTTTGATGCCTTTGTTTTTTGCTGACTCAGCCCCTTCGCCTCTTGGTAGATTTTGACACTCATCTCCGAATAATTGGTCTTCAGAGAGCGGAGTTTGGCTGTCAAAAGCGAGAGATGTATCTTTAAGTGTGAAAGCAGAATCAGGGTCTTCTGCTCTTGGGGTTGTGGGTGTATAACCGCTAGCTGTATTGGTACCCGTATCATCGGCAAAAATGTCGTTGTAGTACTGTTCCACCTCAACGCTAAGGGGTTGACCTTCAAGAATTTCTATTTTACTGGGACCTTGAGGTCTAAGAGTTTTGCCTAGTGCTTTTGCTTTGAAGTAAAAGATACCACCAGGAGAATAAGATTCGTGGAGACCACGATCGTAACCAGAAGACTCGCGCCTAATTAATTCATCTCCCGACCAACGCTTCGTCTTGAACTCCTCAGAAAAAAGCTCTCCAAAAGTCGTTGTAGGTCGCGAATCTATATAAACACCTGTATCGATATAACCTGATGTCTTGCTGATGAGATCGACATGAAAAGCTTCGAGCTGACTTTGGTCAGACATCGGTTTGCAGGAAACCGCTAAAGTCAGAGCTATTAATACGATGAAGCTTTTAGGATCAACCAACTTTTTCATTCTCCGTGTAAACTAAGCGCTATAGTTTGTTTCGGAATGGGTCATGTTTGCTTTAGGATTTGGGGTGTAACACTATCAATATATTGATTTAATGGAGAAAAGTTGATTTGAAATTGAAAGGAAAAAGGTGGAGGTTAAGGGAGAGTAATGTATCTTGAAGGGACTTGAGAGTCCTTAAACGCCCAGAGAAAAGGGTTGGGCGCCGTATCACTCTGTTAGATATTCTTGGATAAAAGCCTTTTTTGCGTAGGTCCAGGTTTCCTCGTAAAAGTCTTCATCAAATTTTACCAGTTTAATAACTACCTGGTCTGTACCGTAGTAAAAACACTGGTCAAGCTTTTGACCTTCGGCAATCGCAGCATTGAAATCTTCAACGAAGAATTCTCTTTCAAGCTCTAAACCAAAATCAGATTGAGTGGGAATTGAATTAATCAATGTTTTAAGGGCGTCGCTATCTTTTTCGGGATAACAATGCTTAAGCTTTGCTAATGACACTGAATCAGAACAAGTTGCTGATTCTGCGACAAAGTACTTGCCTTTACTATTACAGCTATCTCTAAAGTTAGTGTAGGCGTCTTCGTTGACAAGTATATCACCAGTTATAATACCCTGCGCTGCAGCAGAAGAAAGTGGTGATACACTACCACCCTCTTCGCCAAGGATGACAAATGCTATTGAAGTTTGTTCTTCAAACTCATCAGGCATTTTAAACTTGCCATCACTGACTTTACCAATATCAATAATGAC
>CAZBDM010000060.1:5852-6459 GCA_964490675.1 uncultured Oligoflexales bacterium | reverse complement strand
GCTAACGTCATCTATTGTTAAAGAGAAGTTACCATCTTGGTCAGAATAGACGTAGTTTGCGACCGCTTGCTCGTTGATGAGAAAATCGAGCTCGCCTTCGATGTCAATAATAGGTGGGTATTCAGAGCTTACTTCGCTCTGCAGAAAGGCATTTTTGTGTAAGTTTAAACTTTCCGGTGGAGTCGGAGTAACATCGTAGATATCACCTGGAATAAATTCAAAATCACCAAAATCAATATCGCATTCACAAGCATTTTGGAAATCTGACTGAAAGAGATTTCTTGTCATACCATAAGCTGTGATGCGTACTTTTTCATTATCGCCCGTGTTATCAGAAATAGCCTGGACTTTGCCTTCAATCTTATAACTCCCGTCCGACTGCTTAGCGACGCTCGTTTGTGAAGGTGAAGTCAAATAGCCAGGCAGAGCTTCACCGTCCTCACTAGGCCGGCCAGTATTTTTTGAAGCTTTAGCGCTAGGGGAATCATCTTGACTTTCAGACTTGGGAGTACATGCAAAGAGCAATAAAATCCCCAGTAATCCTATGAGTTGTCTCATGAGATCTTTCCTCAATCGTCTTTGATTTTTCCCCACGACCGATACATCG
>CAZBDM010000060.1:0-5842 GCA_964490675.1 uncultured Oligoflexales bacterium | reverse complement strand
TCAATTTTATGTAAAACATGAAAAAAAATTTATGTTATTGAATATTTTCAAAAGTTCGAAAATTCTTTTTTTTAAAAATTTTTTGTTTCATAAATGAAATCAAAAGATTGATCAGCGCGGTGATTAATATCCTCGAAAATTCTCCGAATACCAATCTAGGAGGGTTTAAATGGTAAAGCCGATTAAGGTTGCTTGGAGTAAAAATCAGATTCACGAAGTCAAAGCAGAGGTCAAAAAAGAGATCGATGCGGGCTGCCGAGGTGAAACCGATCAATACCGGCTCAATTTTATTCAATCAAACATTGAAGATCTTGAAACCCAGTTTGAACCTACTGCTCAGCTAAAAAGATTGATTTATATCATCTCCGCTCTTGTTCATCATGACCGCTTTGGTGGCCTTAGCGATGTCCAGGTGGAAAGACTGTCGCAAGTTGCAGAAGCGATCATTCAAACCCACGGTATTAAGCCTGGTTCGTCAAAATTAGGCTTCTTATTTGGTGAGCTGCACTTTGTTCGCAGTCAGATTTACCGTAAAAGAGGTTCTCATTGGCGCTCTGCTTGGGAACAGCATGTTGGTATTCTTCACACAAGACCTGGTCCTCTCGTTGGTGGTGATTCTTTTCAACTTATGGCAATGGCAAATCGCGCTCTGAGACTTGCTAATACCACTCTTGCAATTCAACACTATTTGAAAGCAGAGGATCAGGGTCTGAGCGACGATCAACTCGCGCTTGCAAGAATTGGGCGCATTAGAGCATTGCGCCTTTCTGGTGATTTGCAGCAGTCTCGTCAACTTGCTGACGAAACCTCAACCCTTGAGCATTTAACCATGGATCATCAGCTCGAATTAGGTTGGGAAAGGCTCTGTCGCAACGTTACCGAAAAGAACGACATGACAACGATGTTGAAGGCAATCAGAAAAAGAGGAAGTCACTACCGCGCTAGTTATCTTTGGGAAGGCTTTATGTGGGCGGCGAGTTCAAGCAACATCAACCACCTCAATAAGACAATAAAGCTAAAAAATCTTATGCGTGTCAAAGAGCTTAAACCGCATCATCTCGGTTACTTTATGGATTGCGGTATCATGCTGGAAAGGTGTTACGACAGTGAATACCCGCTTGTCAGGCGTTATGAGTTTCTCGGCAACCAGCTCTTTCAGGCAGAAAACTTGCTCAATGTTGATAAGGTACTTTTGTTGTGGGCGGCAGCTTCTCGCTGGCTTTTCAGACGTAAGGCCTTCGCACTGGCAAGCTTAACCCTTAACGAATATCGAGCCTTATCTATGCGTCTAAGCAACGCCAAACAGCCTGACGTGCTGGGTCTTACGGCTGACTTAATGGAAAAATCCTGGTTCACAGGAGACGAGCAAAAGGTCGCTTAGGCTCCAAAAATCAAAAGGTTTCAGTTGGTTATGCAATAACCTGCGGATCTCCCCAACGATTGACACAAGTCAGCCGGCCAACACCAATAAATGTAAATAAAAACTGTTGGTTGTGTGTTTAAAAGCAGGGTGTAGCCTGTGACTGTCAAACCCGTGAATGCTTCCGAATAGATCCCTAAATCTACACCTTTCTTCAAAAACATTTGAATAATCGATGGCTTAAAAAGTCTGGTTCGGGGCTCCGGCGGGATGGCCCTGAGCTTGCAGATTATCCAGTCAGGAAGTGGATGAAATTCTCATGATTAAAAAGGAAAAAGGAGCCCTTTATGAAATTTGTTTCTGTACTCTTAATATCAGCATTGGCTTTTGGTACAGCATGTAGTGAAGATAAAAAAGAAGTGAGCACGGCAAGCAACCAACAACAATCAACCGACGAAAACGCCGCGGCAAAATCTCAAAGAAGCGGTAAGCCTTCTTCTAAGGCTGCCTATCTCGCTGGCGAGATGACAGGTGGCAGTAAGTCAACAGATACCAAAGAATATAGCGATGAAGAGTTTGATGCGCTTCTTCTAGAGATCGAAAAGAAGTGTCAAGGACTTGAAGAAGATCTTGATATGTTTATGGACTGCATTGAAACAAAATTAATAGCCGCTGGTTTTGACATTGTTGAACCTTCTGAGGAGGAGCTTGCAGAGTTTGAAAAAGCTATCGAAGAAGCAGAAAAGGCTTGCGAAAGTATTTTAGCTGATCTTTCAAACGTTGAAGAAGTCAAAATCGAAGCCATAAACTATGAAGACTTGTCTGAAGAAGAAAAAGCAGAACTAGACAGACTCAGTAAAATGTCAGAAGAAGAGCTTATGGAAGAATTTGGTGTTCCTTCCGACGATGAGATTAAACAAACCATCGGCGACTATGAGAAGTGTATTGATGAAAAGCTAGCTCCGTTTCTTGATAGCTTTGAAGATGATACGGTAGTCCCAACACCACCTCCAGAAGACAATTAAAAACCGTTTAGTGGATGAGCGTAATCATAAATAGATTTTTCCCCAACCAAGATATTTAGAAAAGCTCAGAAGCTAAAGGAAAACGGCTGCAGCACCCGATCGCTGCAGCCGTTGTCAGTGAAAAAGTAAACAGCATGATGAAATGATCATTATATGCACAGGCTCATTTCACTTAATCCCTAACCTTTAAATGACTCTATTGGGAGCAACCAAACCCATTGCTAAGCTAACGAAATTTTTCTACATGATCTTAACTAGGTGAAATCTGCTCGGTAGTCTCCCTGCAGCATCCATACTCAAGAAGTCAGCAAGCCCTTGGGACAAACAGCTCAAGGCTTTTAGTGTATTTTAATCCACTTTTCATTAGTATGGCTCTGGAGTAACATAGGAATACGACAAGGTTTTTATTTTAAGCATAAAACACAATTAAAAATATTAGAGATATAATGACATCTGAAGACCAAAATCACTCTTCTCACGCTAGAAAAGGAAACAACATCTTCATCATCGGCATGGCAGGAAGCGGTAAGTCGACTGTCGGTTGGATGCTCGCCCGTCAGCTTAAGATAGGGTTTATCGACCTGGATGATTGGATTGAAAAACGTGAGGAACACAAAATAAGCGAAATTTTCGATAACGGTGGAGAAAAACATTTTCGATCTGTAGAAACGAAGGCCCTCGAAAGCCTCAGTCAGATCAAACGTCATGTCATTGCCCTTGGGGGCGGTGCGGTTCTTACCGATAAGAATTGGCAAATTATGTCCGGCGTTGGCATCGTTGTTTGGCTTGATTGCCCGGTCACTGAAATTGCGAGAAGAATGTTGGCGGATTCTGAACAACTTGATCAAAGACCGCTGCTTTCAGAGATTTCTGGAATCACCGATCCGGTAGAAAAGAGAAGGGTACTTGAAGAAAGACTTTCAGCGATATACGGACAGAGGAAATCTTTCTACGAACAAGCAGATATTGTCGTTAACGAGCAGTTTTCGACTCCTGAGCATTGTGCAAGGAGGATCATGTCGGTCGTTGAAAAATCGCTAAATCAAAGATCTCGATCAAACCCAGAGACCCGTCGTGACAGACCGCAAGATAACGTGAGCACTGAAACGTCACCATAGGCGCCTTATATGTTATTATCGTTTACCCAAATCTTAGAAAATTTGGATAAACTCAAATCGTTACCGTGGAAAGGTATCCTTTTTACGGTTACATCTAGTTTTATTCTGGCAAGTGTCAGTTCAACACTTATCAGCCAGCTGATCCCTATATCTCCGAAGACAATAAGCTCACGAAAAGCTAGCCGCAGTCCCGCAGTGGCGATGAAGCCGAGTCAATTTAACGACTCAAAGGTAAAGACCATTATCGATCGTAATATCTTCAACCCGGAAGGGACCACCGGTGAAGAAGTCGAAAAACCTGATGAGGTTCAAGAAAGAGGTCCAGGTGCGGTTAAATCAACCTTGGCGATCAAACTGCTTGGCATCATCTATGGTGGCGATCCCTTTTCTGGAATCGCTGTCATTGAAGATACCAAAAAGCGCTCGAAGAATAGCTTTATGGTGGGCGATGACGTTGTTCCAAAAGTTGCGCAATTGAAAGAAATTAGAAGAGACCGCATTATCATCCTTAGAGAAGGTAGACTTGAGTTTGTTGAGCTCGAAAAGCCCAAACTGGTGAGAAGTAAAAGACGCAAAAAAGGTCAAAAAGCTACTAAAAGTCCTGGGCTTGCCCCGATTGCAACGGCTCCGCCACCGGAAACTTACAGCGAGCCAGGATTTGACCGAAAAGGTTCGACAGTGGTGATGACCGAAGACTATAAACGCAATCTTTTGTCTGACCTGCCAAAGATTCTTCAGGATGCCAAAGCAGAACCGAACTACGTAGACGGTGAGCTGGTCGGGTTTAAGCTCACTCGAATTAGAATGGGGTCAATCTACGAGAAGGCTGGCTTGAGAAACAACGATGTTGTTCTGGAAATTAACGGAACACCACTGACTGATACGGCACAGGCGATTAAACTTTTGAACTCACTTCGAAAAGAACGAGAAATTGAGGTCCGATTAAGACGCGGTGGTGATATCGTCAATGTACAACTGGATGTGCGTTAGGCAATTTGAATGATTGATAAAAAGAAAAAACCGTTCGAAGCCTTTTCCGATGCGATCGTCAAGAGTTTCGATCGCATTCCTAAACGCGTCCAAAAACTGCTAGGACAAGCTCTAGGCATTGTTGCCGTGACGTATTTTTTAGCAACGGGTGCCTCTGCTGTTTTTTTGACCTTTATGATGGACTCGGCCTTAAAAAAATCTAAAGTTTCTCGGGTTAATGTAAGTGCATCCAGCAGCCGGGTGCGTTTAGCCAACTACCGTGACTTGCGAAAAAGCATAGAATTAAGAAATGTCTTCAATCCTGACGGGGAGTTTCCTGACGAAGACATTGAAGAAGAAACTGAAGAGAAAAAACCAGATAAGTTTGATATTAACGCACGCTGCGAGAAATCCTCATTAGGATTGACCTTGTTAGGTACGATTTTTTCAGGCAATGCTGCTACTTCTTTTGCAACAATAAAAGAATCCGGATATGAGGTGGCAGACGTTTATAAAGTTGGTGACAGCATTATTGGTCAGGATGGAGCAAAACTTGTGGCCGTCGGACGAAAAAAAGTGGTCATAAACAACAAAGGTGTCAAAGAATGTCTCGAAATTGACGAGAAGCTAGTTAAGCAGGCAAGTAAGCCAAATATGAGTGCGCCTGTTCCGCCATTAACGATGGGTGGGGGTGATGGAGCTGAAGGGGAAGGTGATGGAGAAGCCCCTTCAACCGTGTCGCTAGACAACCAGTACGTTTCGGGTGAGTTGGGAGAGGGCTTTGGCAAAATCATCCAAGCTGCACGATTCGTACCCCATATGGTGGAGAATAGGGTGGATGGATTTAAAATTTTTGCCATAAAGAAGGCGAGCTTGTTTGAAAAGATTGGCTTAAAAAACGGAGACATTGTCACGCGTGTTAATGATATTAGTCTCCAGCAGCCAGATCAGGGTTTTGCTCTTTATCAGGCTCTTCAAGATGAAAAAGAGATTCAGCTTTCGATTCTAAGGGGCGGCAAAACACCTAAAACAATCAATCTGCGCATCAACTAGAGAGTAGTCGGGGAGAGCATGAAGCGTTTTACAAACAACCTCATTAAAACAAACTTGGTTTTAATCCTTCTGAGTTTGTCTTCTATCGGATTTGGGCAAACTGATCCAAACCTGCCGCCTGAAGATCCAGGTCTCAACTCGGGAGAAGAAAAGAAGGCTTCTGTCACAATCCCTAAACGTGGTGCAGATAATGTTCCTCCCGGTCAAGAACTGGTCAATATGGACTTTCCTGAACTTACTGACATCAGGGACATCATTAAAGCTGTTTCGTTGTGGACCGGTAAGAACGTCATCCTCGATCGTAAAGTCACAGGTAA
>CAZBDM010000059.1:1292-13611 GCA_964490675.1 uncultured Oligoflexales bacterium | reverse complement strand
AAAAGGTTGATCGTTGATAAATGATCCATTTGTTGATCCTTGATCTTCGACAAACACCTCTCCGGCGTCATTAACTTTAATCATTAAATGGCGTCGCGAAATCTCCGTATCTTTATCGAATCGCCCAAAACTTGAAGCGCGGCCGACATAGGCAAGGCTTTGTTCGATGTTAATTTTTTCTTCATGTCCATCGCGATAGCGCACGTGAATGACGATTCCCCAGGCCTTTGGCTGGTTAAGTTCGTTTTCAATTAAGGTATCGACCAAGCTCGTTCTTTGGTCAAAAGAGGATTTTTGACCGGAAGATTGGAATATGGTGGAAATGTGACGGACCTGTGATTCTTTTTCGAGACTGAATTCAAAGGTTGTTTTGCCTGCAGTAATGACGTCGCCAGGATTAAGTTTGGCACGCACGATACGTTGCTTATTAAGATAGGTACCGTTGGTGCTATTCATATCGAATAGGTGATAAACGCCGTTGATATTTTGAATTTGAAAGTGAGTGGATGAGATTTCTTCATCATCAATGACAACGTCGCCCTTTTCCCTGCCAAAAATAGTCGCATCTCTTCTGAGCTTAATGGCTTCTTTTGGATTACCTCCAACCATAAATCTCAAAACAGCACGCAGATCGTTGCTCGATGATTTTTTAGAAACTGGCATAACCAATTCTTTTCTTCCAAAAGACTTTCTATGCTACAAAAGATTTCATAGCCCGATAATTCCTAAATCTCTTTATCGGCATTTTGGCGCGTTTATTTTATAGAAAGACTAACTGCGACATAGCATTATTGTGCAGTATAAGTCGCTAAATTTGCAAATAAAATCGAGAGGAATTTCGATGTCAGATCACACAGAACAATCTCTGAAAGTGGACTTCAATGGACTTATTTTAGGATTTTCTTCCGCCGCTCTTCACTATTTAGGACACGGAGGTGTCATCGAGGGAAGGCAGGAAGACAAGATTAACTTGGGGCTTGCCAAACAAAACATCGATATTCTTCTTCTCCTTAAAGAAAAGACCACAGGTAACCTGTCTTCTCAGGAAGAAAAGCTCATTGAGGAAGTCCTTTGCGACCTTCAAATCAAATACGTTGCCAAGGCTGAAAAAGTGAAGTGAGAAATTTCAGTGGCTTAGCCCCCCTTTGCCTTTAGTGCTGAGCGATCTTTCCGAAAAGATATTCTATCGATACGTCTTAAAAAAGGCCGGTTTCTGTGGATGTCGCTCGCTACAATTTTCATTGCCAGAAGGCTCTTCACAAGGGGCTCCAGTATGCCAAGAGTTTCAGCCATCAAGCATTAGAGGTTGAGCACGTCGCCTTGGCGCTGTTGCGGTCTGAGTTGGTCAGCCTTGGTAGTGAGAGGGACTTTGCTCTCAGGCATCATCTTGAAAAGTTTCTTAGTCGCCTGCCGCGGGTTTTTGGTCGTACCAAAATCGCTTTCGGGTTACGCCTAGATGAGGCGCTCGATCGTTGCGAAGAGGAAGCAAAAGATGAGCTTATTGACGAAGTGCTCTTTTGGGACTGCCTAGTCAAACAGTCGACCACCATTAGATCTTTTCTTCAATCTCAAAAGGAAGAAGAAGAACAATATACAGACGACCCTGAAAATAAGTTTGAGGATGTCAACTTAGCTTCTGAGAAATCTCAGGACAATTTAAAAGCAAAAAAGCCAGCTGGAGAACCTTCAGAGACTTTAAAAAAACTACCTAAAAAACTTGAAAAGACCCTTAGTGAGTTCACCGTTGATTTGTCGGCCTTCGCTGAGAGGGGCGATCTGGATCCTGTTATTGGAAGAGATAGTGAAACAAGAAGGGTTCTCGAGATCCTTGGCAGAAAAAAGAAAAATAATCCCGTTTTGATTGGCGAGCCAGGGGTAGGAAAATCCGCGGTTAGTGAAGCGATTGCAATCCGAATTGCTGAAGGGCGTGTCCCCGAATCAATCAAAGGCAAAAGAGTACTGAGCCTTAATATGGGAAGCCTAGTGGCGGGAAGCAAATACCGTGGGGAGTTTGAGCAGAGGCTGAAAGATTTGGTTGAAGCCATTGAGGCCTGCCAGGGAGAAATCATCCTCTTCATTGATGAGATTCACACGCTTGTCGGAGCTGGGCATACTGATGGAGCTCTTGACGCAGCTAATCTCTTAAAGCCTGCACTGGCTAGGGGTGCCTTGCGCTGTCTCGGAGCGACAACTCTTGATGAGTATCGCCAATACATTGAAAAAGATGCGGCCCTAGAGAGAAGATTCCAGCCCGTACTTGTTGAAGAGCCGGACGAACAGATGTCACTTGCAATTTTGCGAGGTCTCAAGTCCAAGTATGAAGTCCACCATGGTGTACGAGTCGATGATCAGGCGCTCATTTATGCCGTTAAGTTTTCACTTCGCTATCTTCCCGACCGCAAGTTGCCCGATAAAGCGATTGACCTTCTTGACGAGGCTTGTAGTCGACTGAGGTTACAAATCGATAGTGTACCTGCGATTATGGATGAGCTTCGTGCAAGAGTTGATCATCTTGAAATTGAAAGAAAAGCGATCTCTGATAAACCTCCTGCGCGTGCAACCTTGCAGAAACTTGATATCCAATTGGCGCGTGTCAAAAGCGAATATTCAGATATCGAAGTGATTTGGCGAGATCATCAGAAAAAACTAGAAGAGCTCGCTAAACTTGAAAAACAAAAACAAGAGTTGTCTGTGCTCTTTGAGCAAGCTAAAGAAAGAGGCGACTTTAGCTTTGCGGCTAAGCTTCAATATAGTGAAGTTCCTCAGCTGATCGAAAAGATAGAGGGTCTTAACTTAGAACTCGATGGTCTTCAGAAAAAACATAGTTGGTTAAGGCAAGAAGTGGGCAAAGAAGAAATTGCCGAAGTTCTCTCCACCTGGACTCGTATTCCAGCAACGAGCCTTCTTACTGAAGAATCTAAAAAGCTTATGTCAATGGAAGAAAGAGTCAAAAAAAGGGTTTATGGGCAAGATGAAGCCATATCTTTGTTAAGCAAAGCTGTTAGAAGAGCTCGAAGTGGGATCAACGATCCGGATAGGCCACTCGGTGTCTTTTTATTTCTTGGTCCCACTGGTGTTGGAAAAACTGAAACGGCTAAAGCAATCGCACAGGAACTCTTTAATGACGAGTCAAAAATGGTCCGTCTAGATATGTCAGAATTTATGGAAGTGCATAATGTCGCAAGGTTGATAGGTTCACCTCCGGGATATGTGGGATATGGTGAAGGCGGTGAGCTGACAGAACCTGTGAGACGTTCGCCCTATAGTGTGGTTTTGCTAGATGAAATCGAGAAAGCTGATAGAAGGGTTCTTGATATTCTTCTGCAGGTCTTTGAGGATGGTCGGCTTACTGACGCAAAAGGTCGAACTGTCGATTTTCGGCAGACTCTCATTATCATGACTTCAAATCTTCCCGTTTATAGTCAATATAAGCCGCAAGATTTAGACTACGAAGAAGATGTTAGGGGGCAGTTGGCTGCACATCTAAAGCCTGAGCTTATTAACCGGATCGATGAAACAATCGTTTTCAACAAATTAACTAACAGACACCTTGAAAAGATACTGACTCGCCTAACAGAACAACTCAACGATAGAATGATAGACCGTCAATTTAGAATAAGTGTTGGGACTGGCCTTAAAGAAAGGCTCTTTAAAGCAACTGACGAAAAAGCATTTGGGGGCAGAGCGCTAAGGAGGTCCTTTCAACAACTAGTAGCAGACCAGGTGTCAGAACGAATTATCTCAAAACCAGAGGCCTGCCGAGGGGCGTGGATCTTAGATTATTTGGAAGGTTATGTTTGGAGGGTTGATGACTCCCCACATAAATTCTTGTCCGAAGCATCATCAAAAGTCGTTGATCATTGAGGTCATCATTTGTCGGAAGTGATGCACCTCGCTCAATACCGGGTAGCTTTCTCTGTCCATCAATCATGCACATTTCTGCCTTGACTCTAGCAGCCTTAAGATATTAACTAGGCGATCTTAGATAACGATGCGTTATCGGCATTGGGGCGTCGCCAAGCGGCAAGGCACTGGATTTTGATTCCAGCATTCGGAGGTTCGAATCCTCCCGCCCCAGCCACTCACCAGCCTAGAGGGTAAGCCATTGGACCACGACATCATTCTTTTTAGTGGAAACGCAAATCTCCCACTTGCTGAGAACATAAGCCGCCATCTCGATATCCCTATCGGCAAATCGCTCGTTGGTCAGTTTTCTGACGGAGAAACCCGCATCGAACTCAAAGAAAACGTCAGAGGATCAGACGTTTTTGTTTTACAGCCTACCTGTCATCCAGCTAACCACCACATCATGGAAGCAGTTCTCATGGTGGACGCTTGTCGCAGGGCTTCAGCAAAAAATATCACATTGGTGACCCCCTATTTCGGTTACGCTAGACAAGAACGAAAAAGCGCGCCGAGAACGCCAATTTCGGCGAAACTGGTCGCCGATCTTTTTGAGGCGGCAGGTGTTACAAGGCTTCTCACCATGGAGCTTCATACTTCCGCAATTCAAGGTTTCTTCAATATCCCTGTCGATCACCTTTTCGTAAAACCAGTCTACAGTGAATATTTTGCCAAACCTGAAAATAAGATCGAGAATATGATTATCGTCTCTCCCGATGCTGGAGGTACTGAGAGGGCTCGAGCTTTCGCGAAACTATTTAACTGCGGACTTGCAGTGATTGATAAAAGAAGAGACCGGCCGAATGAGTCTGCTGTGATGAACATCATCGGGGATGTAAAAGACAAATCCTGTCTTATCATAGACGACATTGTAGACACGGCTGGTTCACTCACCCTTGCTGCCGATGCTCTTTTAAACGCCGGGGCAAAGCTTGTTCAAGCGGCCATCACCCACCCAGTTTTGAGCGGCCCGGCAATTGAAAGAATTGCGAGTTCAAATATTGATAAGCTCGTCGTTACAGATACTATCCTTCTTTTGCCCGAAGCCCAAGCTCTTGATAAAATTCATCAAATTAGTGTCGCTGAGCTGTTGGCCAAAGCTATTCGGCGGATACACAATGACGATTCCATTAGCTCTCTGTTTATTTGATAACCAGTCTTTTAAACAAGCTTTAATTTACCGTCGGTTTTCTTATTGAAAGCCACTGGGCGAATGGTTATAACCTTGAGTTCCGCAATCGCGGCAAGGTAAATGAATATTGCTCAAAACCTTTGGAGAGGAAAATGAGCCAAGAAGAATTGCTAGAAATTCCAGGTTGGAAAAGAACTGAGTCTGGAAAAGGTTACGCTCGGAAAATTCGTCGCCAGGGAAAAATCCCGGCGAATATTTTGGACAAAGCTCAATCTGAAATGATTGAACTCGACCCAAAGTGGTTGTCTAAGGCTTGGAAATCTGGAAAGAAATTCAGCCTTAATCTTGACGGTAAAACCCGAACTGTGACTATTAAAGAATTGCAGATTGACCCGGTCAAACGCGCGCCATTGCATGTGGATTTAGTGTACGTGTGATTGCTCTTGTCGGACTTGGAAATCCTGGACCTAAGTACGAGACAACCAGGCACAACGCCGGGTTTCTCATCGTCGACATGTTGGCTGATGAATTTGGAATATCTATGTCAACCAACAAATTCGATGCAGAGTTCGGAAAAGGGCGGATGTTTGGACAAGATGTGGTCTTGGCTAAACCTCAAACTTTTATGAATCTTAGCGGTAAGTCTTTGGGACAAATCGCTGCTTTTTATAAAATTCCAGAAGAGAGAATCGTCGTACTTCATGACGATATCGACTTAGAGTCTGGGAAAGTAAAAGCGAAAGTTGGAGGCGGACACGGCGGTCATAATGGAATTAGAGACATTCTCTCTAAGACACCGCTTAAAAGCTTCCACCGTCTTAAGATTGGCGTAGGTAGACCTGATAAAGAGAAGGTTCATAATTGGGTTTTGGGTCAATTTAGTGACGACGAATTGAAGGCCTTAGAGTCGGATGTTTACGACCAAGTAAAGATTCGTCTGGAAAATATTTTTAAGCAGATTGCCGCTTAAATTTCGTTAACTCCTTTGCTGAAATATTTCAGCTGCTCTTAAACCAAAAGGGAGAAAATAGTGTTAAGAGAATACGAATTTACGCTCATCACAAATGCCCAGCTTCAAGAGGGCGACCAAAACAAGCTATTGGACAAGTACGAGAAGCTTTTGACCCAAGATGGTGGCCAAGTGATCCGGAAGGATGTGTGGGGAACCAAAAAACTAGCTTTCAACATCAAAAAACATTATCGCGGGCACTACGTCTGGTTTGATTACGTCGGAAAGCCTGAAAACTTAGCCGAAGCGAAACGTCTCATGAGAATCGATGACAACGTTCTTCGTTACATGGCAGTGCGAATTGGTGAAAATGTCGACGTTGACGCTCGAAAAGCAGAGCTTGCAAAACAAGAAGCTAAAGCTGCTGAAGCTAAAAGCAGAGCTTAATCGAGAAAGATTAAAGGAGAGAAATCATGCGCGTTATTTTGATGGAAGACGTAGAAAAGCTTGGAGCCATCGGCAGTATCGTTAACGTTAAAGATGGTTTCGCAAGAAACTTTTTATTTCCAAAATCACTAGCAGTTCTTGCTAATGAGTCGAATAAAAAAGAACTCGAGCACCAGACAAAAATGTTACAGAGAAGGCGTGAGAAGCTTCTTGCTAAAGTAAAAGAGCAAGCCGCTGCGATCGAAAAAACCTCTGTGACAGTAACAAAACAAGTTGGTGAGGATGAGAAGATCTTTGGTACAGTCACAACTGCAGAGCTCGAAGAGCTTCTTGCTAAAGAAGGCATCCAAATTTCGAAAAAAGATATCCAGTTGAGTGAAGACATCAAGAAAGTAGGTGTTTATTCCGCCGATGTGAAGCTTCACCCGGAAGTCGTCGCGAAATTTAAGGTTTGGGTTGTCGCTCAGTAAGACTTACAACGAAGTAGCAAGCTAAGCCCTTGCTCTAATTTCAATTCTATTACATGCACCGTGCATGTGAGATGGTTGTCTATGTCTGAAGCGCAGCAGAGTCTTACACCACCTCACTCAAGTGAGGCTGAAAAAGCTGTTCTGGGTGCAATTTTAAGAGATCCCGAGCAGTTAACGGTCGTAACGGCCAGCTCAAAGCTGGCACCTCAGCATTTTTATCTTGAGACTCACAGGCGTATCTTTTCTGCCATGCTCAGCTTGGATACCGCCAACGAGCCTGCCGATCTGATAACCGTTGCTGATACGCTCAGAAAGCAAACCGAAGAAGGTCTCCAAGTCATCGGTCCGGCTTATCTAGTTGAGCTCACAGAAAGTTGCCCGGTTGCCCAAAATATTGAGCATTACGCGAACATTATCCGCCATAAATTTTATTTGAGAAAAATTATCTTCGCCTGTCAGGACACTGCCAAAAGAGCGATGTCATCAGAAGGTGAAATATCCTCTTTCATTGAAGACATTGAAAAAATCTTTTTAGAGATTGCCAGCGATCATGACGCGGGTGGCGGACTTGTCCACGCTAATAAAGCCCTCGCCAGCACAATAGAAGAGCTAGAGCAGAGAATCAATTCTGACGGTGTCATGACCGGTGTGACGACAGGTTTTTTGGATTTAGACAAGACGACTGGAGGTTGGCAATCAAGTGACTTGATTATTTTAGCCGCCAGACCGGGTATGGGAAAAACGGCTCTGGCCCTAAACTGGGCGTTAAATGCAGTTAAAGCCGACAAGACGGTAGCTATTTTTACTCTAGAGATGTCTAAGGAACAGCTTATGCAAAGGCTTCTTTCGGCGGAAGGGCGGGTGGACTCGACCCGTATGAGAAAAGGTGATTTGACCGATGAAGATCAAGATCGTCTGATGCATGCTGCCCGTACTATCAACCAGTTCAATACAAAGCTCGCTATTGATGAAACCCCAGCCATCACTCTTACTGAGTTGAGGAGCAGATGTCGTCGCTATCATAAAGAGTTTGGTCTTGATTTGATTATTATCGACTACTTGCAGCTTATGGGCAGCCACAGTGCCTCGCGTAAGGAAAGTCGCGAACGTGAGGTTTCTGAGATATCCATGGGTTTAAAAGCACTCGCAAAGGAGCTTCACGTGCCCGTAATTGCTCTCGCTCAGCTCAACAGGGGCCCAGATGCCAGAACAGATAAAAGGCCTAAAATTAGCGATTTGAGGGAATCAGGGTCAATGGAGCAAGACGCGGACCAAATTATCTTTGTGTATCGGGATGAATACTACAATCCCAACTCTGAATATGCAGGAAAGTCTGAGGTCATCTTAGGTAAAAATAGACATGGGGAAACAGGCACAGTCTTTTTGGCCTTTCTCCCCAATTTCGTTTCTTTTCATAATCTTGTTAAAGAGTAATTTCAACCGTTCCGCTTAAGCAAAACCGTACATTTTCATTTTCTTACGAAGAGTATTGCGGTTGATACCTAAAATGCGAGCGGCGTGAACTTGGTTTCCGCCAGTTCTCTTCAAGATTTGATTGATGAGTGGTTTCTCCACTTTTCGCATCATCATCGCATGAAGATTCTCAGGGTAGTAACCACCGATTTGATCTAGAAAGCGCGAAATTTTAAGTTCGACGATTGACTCTAGGGAGTAGCCGTCAAGTTTAACTGCAAGCTCGTCATCTGCCATGGCAGATGTTTGGTTCGTTTCTGGATTAGGCTGTGACCCTGGAAGGGTGGCTTCGTTATTAAGCTCGGACTGTATTGGTGCAGTTTCTGTCGTTTCCAACGGGCGACTCCAGTGAACGTGATCGTTTTTAATAAATTCCCCCAAAAGATTATCTGAAAGGGGACAACCGCTATTGAGATTCGTTAATTAGCAGGCGATTCAAAAGGTGTCAACTGACTTTGCGGTAAAATGTTCTGAAAAACAGGCAGATCACACGATCGGTGGTTTTTTCAGTCGCTTAGGCTACGCCTGGGTAGTTTCTTCCCTCTTTTCAGGAGGCTAGATTCGGTTAATATAGGAATACAGGGTAATTCTTATGCCTCATAGACCCCAAAACCATACCGGGGGTTGAGCAAAGATCGCATTTCCCGGCTCTGTGATCATCAGGTTCATCCTTGTGTCAAAGGCCACGACAAAAGCTTGCTAAGATGAGATGTTGGCTATATTTATCTTCTTTAGGTTGAATTTGTCGAGTTAAAGGTGATTATGGAAAGCCCTGAAGAAAATAGAGAACCAGCTAAAATGAAAAAAAACTTGGAAAACGACGCCCAGACCACAGAGAATAACGGAAGCGACCCAGCTGAAGTGCCATCCGCAGAGCCAATCGACGAGGAAGTCGAAAAGTGGAAAGAAGAAGCGGACAAAAACTACCAAAAAGTCCTCCGTTTGTCTGCAGACATGGAAAATCTCAGAAAGCGAGTCGAAAAAGAAAAGGCCGACTTAGCCAAATACGGCCAGGAAAAGCTTTTAAAGGATCTGCTGCCAGTACTGGATAGCTTTGAAAAAGCTCTCCCGGAAGCTGATCACTCAGCCGACTCGGCCGTGGCAGCCTTTGCAGAGGGAGCTCATCTTGTCAAGAAACAGCTCCTTGAAGTCCTAGAAAAACATGGCTTTGAAGAAGTAGCGGGCGAAAAAGGAGATACATTCGACCCTAATCTCCACCAAGCCATTCAGAGAATTGAATCAGCTGACGTCAGTGATGAAGTGCTCCACGAAGTTTACGCAAAAGGCTACAGCCTGCACGGTAGGCTTGTGAGAGCGGCGATGGTTAGCGTTTTAGTACCAGGGGATAGCAAAGAGTAAGCCGTTAAAAAAACCAGAATTTAGTTGTCTTCTTCGCTTCACCTAAAAAATTCTTTGAAGTTTCCTCGTCTTGAAGGCCTTAAGAATTAAGGCCATCCGCCGAATACAGTTACGAATAAACTAAATAGATTTATCACAAATTTCTTTGGAGATCTTGGATGAAGACCGAGATTGTACCGACCGAATCGTCTGGTGTTTTACCGTTACTTCCACTTAAAGACATTGTTGTCTTTCCGCACATGATCGTTCCAGTTTTCATTAACGAAGATCTTTGCATAAACGCTGTGGAAGCAAGCTTATCGAGTCATCGAAAGATATTTTTAACTGCCTTTACGGTGCCTGGCGAGGAAGGAATGGGGCTTGAAAGTCGTCTCGATCCTCCATTTGATGTCTACGACATTGGTACCGTCTGTACGATTATGAGGACGAGAAAGCTGCCCGACGGGCGCATGAAGGTTCTTGTTCAAGGGTTGCACAAAGGCTGTATTGAGAAGTTGGTTAGCACTGACTCCTATCCGCTCGTGGAAATATCCTACGAAAAAGAAACGCAGGTTGCTGCCAACGACCCAAAAATTGAAGCGACTATCAGAGCGGTGAGGGAAAATCTCGAGAAGGTGGTAAGCCTCGGAAAGGTACTCTCCCCGGATATACTTATGATTCTTGAGGGTGTCAAAGAACCTGGACGACTAGCGGATCTCGTTGCTGCTCATTTGGGACTAAAAGTCTACGAGGGTCAAAAAATCTTGTCGATTAGTGATCCGTTAGTGAGGCTCTCAAAAGTTCACTCCTACCTATCCCGTGAGATTGAAGTCTATCAGATGCAAGTGCGCATCCAATCGCAGGCCAAAGAAGAAATTGGCAAAATGCAAAGAGAGCACTATTTAAGAGAACAAATTAAAGTTCTAAAAACAGAACTTGGTGATGCTGATCCAAAAGACGACCTTGAGGCTTTGTGGACGAAGGCTGAAGAAGTTAAACTGACTGAAGAGGCTAGAGAGGAAGTTTCAAGGCAACTTCGTCGCCTTGAAAGAATGCATCAAGACACAAGTGAAGCTTCTCTTACCCGCACGCATGTTGAAACGATTCTAAGCTTGCCTTGGGACACCTTCACCGCAGACAACTTAGAACTGAAAAACGTTGGCCAAGTACTTGATGATGATCACTATGGTCTGGATCAGGTTAAAGACCGTATTATCGAATACCTGGCAGTCAAAAAGCTTAACCCAGAAGCGAAAAGTCCAATTATCTGCTTTGTTGGACCTCCTGGTGTCGGAAAAACAAGTCTGGGTCGTTCGATTGCAAAAGCAATGGGGCGTCAGTTCTCCCGTATCTCTCTTGGTGGTGTGCGTGATGAAGCCGATATCAGAGGTCATAGAAAGACCTATGTCGGAGCTTTTCCAGGAAGAGTTGTACAAAGCCTTAAACAAGCCGAAAGCGCAAACCCGGTTATTATGCTCGATGAGATAGACAAGCTGGGCTCGGACCACAGAGGAGATCCGGCCTCTGCACTTTTAGAGGTACTTGATCCAGAGCAAAATAAGAACTTTGTAGACCACTATTTGGGCCTTGCCTTCGATCTTTCGCAGGTCATGTTCATCGCTAACGCGAATACCCTTGACACTATTCCTCACGCACTTCGCGACAGACTTGAAATCATCGAAGTATCAGGCTATTCAGAAGAAGAAAAGTTTGCTATTGCCAATCAGTTCCTTATCCCTAAGCAATTAAAAGAAAATGGCTTAGAGGACAATGGTGTCAGTTTTGCTAAGAATGGCGTTAAAGAAATTATCAGAGGTTACACTAGAGAAAGCGGTCTTAGAAATTTTGAAAAGCAAATAGCGTCTGTTTGCAGAAAGATCGCTCGACAAATCGCTGAAAGTGAAGAAAGCAAACAACCTAAGAAAAATGTGAAAGTTACGCCAAACTTTGTCAATAAAGTATTAGGAACGCGCCGTTACGATGATGACTTTTTCCACTTGGAAGCGACCGTTGGAGTTTCTCTTGGGATGGCATACACTCAGTTTGGGGGCGAAATCCTAGCCATTGAAACGAATCTATTGCCAGCCTCAAAACAGAGTCTTGTTCTGACTGGACAACTTGGTGATGTCATGAAAGAGTCAGCTCAAGCGGCACTGAGTTATATTCGCTCGCAAGCTGACAAGCTTGGTATTGATTTGGATACTCTCGAAAAAAATGAAATCCATATTCACTTCCCAGCGGGTGCTATTCCTAAAGATGGTCCAAGTGCCGGTATAGCAATCGCCACTTCAATGGTGTCAGCTCTCCTCAAGAGAGCTCCAAAAGAAAAGACTTGTATGACCGGAGAGATTACTCTGCTTGGAAAAGTCTTACCGATCGGTGGTCTGAAAGAAAAAATCTTAGCGGCTCAAAGAGAAGGCCTCAACCACGTCATTCTTCCTGAGAAAAATAAAGGTGCATTTATGGGTCTCGAGCCAAATGTTAAACGGGGACTTAAGTTTTCTTTTGTCAAAGATTACTTTGAAGTTTTCGAACATCTTTTCAAAGACACCAAAGTCGAAGATGGCATACCTCTAAGGGAGGTTTCCTCCAAAGAAAATGGCTTGG
>CAZBDM010000059.1:0-1282 GCA_964490675.1 uncultured Oligoflexales bacterium | reverse complement strand
CTCATCTCGCAACAGATTGGCTATAATAAAGGCATGAATCATTTTTAAGCCCAAAAACCTGTAAAAGGAGGTGGGATGCTAAAAGACATCTTCAAATGGATCACGCGAGCTTTACTTCAGATGATCATGTGGGTATTTATCCTTTCCATTTCGTGGGACGGCAAAAGCCTTTTCCAGCGCTTTCATAATGTCCTTGTTGATAATGAGGTCGTGGCCACTTTAGATAGTGAACTCGCCGATTTATGGTATCAGCTCTCAGAAACTGCTCGCCTTACCTTCGCTCATATCTCTGATAGAGAAGACGAAAAAATCCAATAAAAATCGCCATTAATATCTGTTTTTTCAGGCGTCAGCTTTATGATATAAAGTCTGACGACTGAGGAACTCTATCTTGCGAGGTTTAAACTTGGCGAAATTAAAGATTGTTGAATGGCCAGGCAAATCACTTCTTACCAAAGCTGAAGAAGTTAAAGAATTCGATAGCGAACTTAAACAATTTGTTTCAGATATGCATGAAACAATGGATTCAGCTGGCGGCATAGGGCTTGCCGCCAATCAGGTCGGTGTGCTTAAGCGGGTTTTGGTGATGCATATTCCCCATGACGATAACCGTTACTCCGATCAAGAAGACGAAAAGGGTGAAGAGAAGAAGTGGTGGCATAATAAACGCTTCACAGTCATCAACCCTGTAATTATTTCTAAAAAGAACAAGACCCGCTACATGGAAGGCTGTCTTAGCTTTCCGGAACTTTTTGATTTTGTTGAAAGAGCTGACATTGTGACAGTTAAGTTTTTCGACGAGGAAGGAAAAGAACACGAAATAGAGGCTGACGGGCTTTTATCAATTTGCCTGCAGCATGAAATCGATCATCCCGACGGGATCGTTTTTATCGATCGCATGGGCCGCCTTAAGGCAGGAAATATAAAAAAGAAAATGATCAAACGTGCACAACTCAAACCACAACTTGAGGAGAACGAAGTCAGTGGCTAAAGAACTCATTGTCGCCCCTTCCCTACTCGCCGCTGATCCCCTTCATTTCGGAGAAGAATTAAAAGACGTCGAGAAAGCAGGTGCTGACTGGCATCACATTGACGTCATGGACGGTCACTTTGTTCCGAATCTCACTTTTGGTATCCCTCTTATAAAAGCCATCAAGAAAGTCTCAAAGATTCCGCTTGATGTTCACATAATGGTGAGCAATCCCGATCATGTGGCCGTCGACTATCTGGCAGCCGGAGCAGATATTTTGAGTTTTCATCCTGAAGCTGCGGTTCACTCGCA
>CAZBDM010000058.1:3615-13758 GCA_964490675.1 uncultured Oligoflexales bacterium | reverse complement strand
AGAAGACGCAACGTTTCTAGCTTCGGGCAGAATGTTGGAAATGTATCTTGGGATGCTTACAATCTTGAGACCAGTAACAATGAAGACTTAGCCCTCTTTGATGCCATCATCTCAGATGTTAAAAATAGATGTAAGATAGAAAGTTTTTATATCTTAGGTCATTCGCAAGGAGGCTTCTTAACGGCAACCTTAAGTATGATTCGTGCTGAGAGTCTTATCGGAGCCGCCATTACGGCTGCTGGTGAAGCGGTACCTAACTATAACTGGCAGCCTGCGCGTAAGATACCGATCAGTTTCACGGTCGGGACAGAAGACTTTGCATATGATAATGCGCGAAGCTTTGTCGAACGTCTGTCAAGTGATGGCTACGATGCTGAGCTTTTTTCAATAGATGGCCTCAGGCACGGGCCTTTCCCAAGAGGGTCGGAAGAACAAATATGGCGGTTTTTTGAAGAGCATCAATAGTTGAGCATGCCACTTGGCGAGCGTTACGGAATCAGTGATATCGGGTTTATGGAAAGTCGTATCGAAAGTGCTGATGAAGCAATGACACAACTGACGCACGTCGGTTTGGCTTGCCAGTCAAGCCTCAGATTATAAGATTTAATCACAATTGCACTTTCGTTATAAGTAATTAATAATATTGCAAATATTTGCTTTTTTGCGAGGACATATAGACTTCTGACGGAAAACCGAAAAGTACTGTAAGAGAATCACGGCTAAAAACTAAAGATTTATACTCGGGAGATTTCATGGAAAAGCTAATCTTACTACTTGTAAGTAGTGCTTTGTTTTTTG
Organism: uncultured Oligoflexales bacterium; assembly: GCA_964490675.1. GTDB lineage: Bacteria > Bdellovibrionota_B > Oligoflexia > Oligoflexales > JAWKNZ01 > CAZBDM01. The sequence continues at coordinate 12,960 of CAZBDM010000058.1, read as the reverse complement.
GCTGTGGAGAGACGACTTTTAGCGGATCGTCTGTTCTTAAAAAAGAAAAAAACCAAGGTGACTCTGGTCAGTCGATAGATTCGAAACAGGCTGGCACTGACAAGGATGCCAACGCTGAAGGTTCTGGAGATGGTGCTCCCGGCGCTGAGGAGCTCTCTAGTGAAAATCTCAATGGTGAAGATCTTGCGAGTGGTGAAGGTGTTCCAGGTCTTGACCAACTGAAAAAAAATCCTGCTTGTCTTAGTATTATCGATAACGCTGCTGCGGAAGATTTGAAGGGTGAATCTTTATTTCGAAACGGATCTTTTGATAGCATCAATGTCAAAAACGTCAATGATGTTCTTGTCAACGGTAACGTTGGTATGTTGACCATCGATGGAGCCAATGAGGTGAGGACAGTCAATGGTAACATTGGACCAACCTGTATCCGGACTCCTCTGGCGCGCGTCATTAACGGCAACTTTACCGCTAATGCCGACACTGAAAATTCCTACTTCGCAATCATCGGTCAAAAGATTAATGGTGAGTTGGCCAAAGCAGCTTCGATAAACGGAAATAGTGATATGCAAATCGTTCTGATCGATGTTGATGTTGAGATCATTAATGGTGGTTTCAAAGAAATCCATATTTACGGTGGAACGATTAAAAGTATCAATGGTACTGGTGACACCATTCATCTCTATAACGATGCAAAACTACTATTTGCCAATTTAAATGGTGTTGAAATAATCGAACACTAACTTGTTCTTATAGAGATACCTTAAGAAGTATAGGACGTAGTCCTATACTTTTTCGACCAAAATTGAAAATTCCGTAGAATCGTTTGCTGCTCCCGAAGTGCAGGGGGGCGCTGCCGTCACTAAGATAACGGTTGATTGACAATGAAGCTGCGTGGCTATTGGCGATAAATGAGTCCCGCTGTAACCATGGTTTTCGAGCTAGAGACTTTACCGTCAGAGCAGTCTGAGATTTCAGCTGTACAACCAATCGAGTGATCGATTGAATATTTTTCGTAAGAGAGACCTGCCTTAAGATGAAAGCTTCGCCAGAGCGGTTTTTGCCAGCTAAACTCGGTATCCCAAAAAGACCCTGAGTCTGCGCCTGAGAGTGCGATCGGTGCGATGCCACCGTATAGATAAAACGTTTCACTGCCGATAGCGATGCGTTGCTGAAGGGACAGGTACCAATAACTTGTCTGAGCCGCATCTAGTTTCACAGCAGCAGACTGTTCATCGGTAACCACCATGCGCGGATCTGAAACCCGCAGGAGTCCCTGCATAAAAAGAGTTCCTTTGTCTGGGGTTAAGCGAAAGATGGCCTGGATGACGAGCCGGTTGGAGAAGATCTTTTCTTTTGCTTGGTCTTCTTCACCTTCTTTGTCGGCCTGAAAGTTGGTCCCTGATCCTCTTAGTAATAGACCAACAGTACTACTCAGTGCATTCTCGAAGAATGTTTTAACATCTAGTTGGGTCTCTGCGAGAGCGCTTGTACCGCTAAAAGCACTGATGCCACCAACAGCATCTAAGGATTGGACACCCAACCCTGACTGGAGACCTATCTCTAAATCTAAAGAGAAATCTGACATGTCAAATCGGGAAGGCTTGTTCTCTTTTTCGATGATAGGTAGAGGTAAGGGTCTAGGTTTCGGTTCTGGTTTAATCTCCGGCTCGGTTTTTGGTTCTGGCTCCGTTTGCAGCTCTTTTTTCGGGGGAGGAGTCGGTTTGGGAGGGGTCGGCTTGGCTTTACGGGAAAGCTTTGCTGTAGGTCTTATTCGTATTGTATCAATCAGCATCATTTGTGAGCTGATCGCTTTGATTTCTAGTTCCACATTGACAGGTAGAGTGATCCGAGGTTCTTTGGTGCGAAACTTTAGTTCTTTACCTTTGAACAAGGCTCGGCCACGATAGTAAGCCGCCCCATCGAAGGCTTTCCACGAATATTGATAAACATAGTCGTCTTCTTGGTTCTGAGCCCATGAAGAGTGTGTAAGGAGCGTGGCTAGTGTCAAGCTTGCGAGGAGCTTAACGATAAGATTCTGCATGTTCTGCTCAATTCCTCAAGTAGATGAGTTTTCCTGCTATTTTATCAATAAATTAAGCAACATGGAATGAGACATTTGCTATAATGACTAGCGAGTCATGATCAGCGGAGTCGATGCAAGAGGAAGCCTTAAGAAATATGCTATTTCATTCATACCAATTTCTTTTTGTCTTTCTACCGCTCGTGTTTGTCGTGTTTCAAATGATCGTCTCAAAGAGTCGTGTTTTTGCTATGATAGCTATTCTTGTGGGGTCGCTCTACTTTTATAGCCAGACTTATCTTGCTCATCTGAGTATTTTTTGTTCGTCAATTCTTATTAATTTCTTGATCATCAGTCAAATCATTGCGCGTCCAAGAAAGATAAAAGTCATACTGATGTGGTCGGGGATCGCTTTAAACCTCGCACTACTCGGGTTTTTCAAATATTCAGACTTTTTTAAATCAGTTTCAAATGACTGGTTTAACACACAGTTCACGTACTTTAGCCTAGTCTTACCTTTAGCGATTTCCTTTTACACTTTTCAGCAAATGTCTCTGATTATTGATGCTTTAAAACGTCGCGAAAAGATAAACCCTCTTGAGTATGCTGCGTACGTTAGTTTTTTCCCGCAGCTTATTGCCGGACCGATTGTTAGATTTAATGAACTAGAGTGCCAGTTTAAAAACCTCTCACTGGTGTCATGGCAAAACATTTCTCGTGGCGTGGTGCTCGTGATAATCGGAGTGTTTAAGAAAGTCATTATCTCAGATAAGCTTTTAAAGGGGGGCGAATGGGTCGACAAGGCAGTCGTCTCGCAATCGTCCGTCAGCTTTGTCGATGGATGGATAGCATCATTTGCTTACAGCTTTAAAATCTATTTTGACTTCTCAGCTTACACAGATATGGCTCTTGGTCTCGCTTTTCTCTTCGGTATCAGGCTGCCGCTTAATTTCAACTCTCCTTACAAAGCATCTTCCATTCAGGATTTTTGGAGAAGGTGGCACATGACACTTTCACGGTTTATTAGAGACTATATTTACGTTCCTTTGGGGGGGAATCGTAAAAGTCTGATAGTGCAGTTCTTGGCGATTTTTGTCGCCTTCTTTCTTGGCGGTTTGTGGCATGGAGCTGGTTGGAACTTTGTTCTCTGGGGGCTTCTGCATTGTGTCTTATTGATATTTAATATTGTTCTACGAGATCCCCTGAAGGTTTTTCCACATCGATTAAAAGTCACTTTCACGTTTGTCATCGTCAGTCTTTCTTGGGTGGTCTTCCGCGTTGAAAGTATCGATGCTATCGGTGATTATTTTATTGTGCTTTTGAACCCTCTCGCTGAAGGCGCTTTCGAGTTTCGTTATCTCAAAGATTCTTGGAGTTTGATAGTCTCTCTTGTTGTTCTCTTTCCTGTCGTCTTTTTGTTTCCAAACAGTCATAGTATTGCATCTTACTCAGAAGAGATAGATTTTCATACGCTTAAAGGCAGAGTCTTTTCAAGGACTGGTGCGATCGTACTAGCAGGGATGTTTTGTATCGCGGTGATTTATATGACTGAAATTGAAGAGTTCATCTATTTTAGGTTTTAATATGGACGCAAAAAAATTCCTCCTTTATTTGGCGGGATCTTTTATTAGCTTGTATCTTCTCATGGCTCTTATGGGATTAGAATTTGCATATCATCCGCGTGTCTTTCCGAACTCTATTTTACTTGAGATCAATCACCAAAAAATCGAAAACAATCCTGACGTCGAAGTCGTCTTTTTAGGCGATAGTAGTCTCGGCAATACCATTGATGAGCGCGTCTTTTCTTATGAAACAGGCAGGAAAACAATCAGTCTTCCACTCAGTGAGCTCTATGGTTTTGCCGGAGATCTCAATTTACTCAGGGCAGTCCTGAAAAAGTCAACTCCACGACAAGTTATTCTTATGCACACACCCTTTAGCTTCTCGAAAGATCCAGCTTATTTAGGCTATCTTCTTACGTCTCCTTTTTATCTCGATGCTTTTATCAAGTATCCTGCTTTTTCAAAGTATTACCTAAGAGCAATGATTCGCGCCGCGCAGGGATTGACGTGGGCGAAAGTAAAGAAGTTTTTGAGGGCAGATAGAAACAAAATGGAGTCTGAAATTCGTCGCTTTGGGTATATCAAACAAGGGCCAAAGATGCACAGTCTGCCTGGCCAACTAAAGATTGAAGGGGGGATTTCTTTACATAAAGAAATATTTATCAAACAAATTGCGCAACTTTGTATGATTCATAAGATCGATTGTTATTACGTCCCAGGGCCTTTCGCAAAACCACTGGCTAAGCTTAACTATAAAGACTACCAACAAAATCGGGAATTTTTGCAGGCGCTAGGAATCAATTATTGGGCGGCGGAAGTATTTCTTGATGTCGCCGACCTAGGAGACTATCTCGACCATCCAGATCCTAAGTTAAAACATGAACTTACAAGGTATTATGCCAGTAAGATTCCATCCGATCAAAGTCCTATTAAACAATAGAATATGAACATCCGAGAAGCTTTTTGTATTCTGTTTCGGGCTTTTTTCGGAGACCTTTCATGCGATTTTTAAAAACGGGCCTTATTCTATTTTCGATTTTTTTAACGAGCTGTTTCGACGCTCCGAGCTTTTTGCCGGTGGAAAACGCCTCGAGCTTCAGTAGCAAGGTCGGAGTGCAAGTCGAAATCGAAAAAACAGTCGATGAAACAGGTGCGGTCTCCGGTGAGTTCTCAGCTAATTCAAAAGTAACGCAGAATCTCAACGCTGATCCAAATTCTGCCCTCGGAGGTTCCGGCGCTGCTTTTCCTCCTGGTGCATTGCAGGTTGCAACAACTGTAACACTCGAAGAAGGTGTCGATCTCAATGACTTTGGTATCGAAAATTCTCTTGGTCTTGCTGAAGATACTGAGATTGCCTCTTCGGGTGTGCCGGTTGTTATCTCATCTTCTGTCGCGACAGAGACAAAAGAGCCTTTTACTCTCGCCCTGCCGATCCCCAGTGACTCAAATCTTTTGCAAGGGGACAAGTTTTATTCGATCTTATTCAGGGTCGAAGTTGTGTCGGAGTCGGTGACCAAAGAAGGGCTTCTTCCGACCGCTGAGATTATTATCGAAAACGGAATCGCTAAGTTTCAGACAAAATATTTTGGAGCCTATCAGGTTGTTACTGTCACTAAACCAATCGAACAAAAGATAGAAAAGGTTACCGAAAAGGTCATCGTCAGCAAGACCCAAGCACAACTCGCACCAATGGAACTTTCCGAAATCGATAAAATTGCTGCTCCACAGAACGGGGTCGTAACGATGACAGGAGCTAATTTGAGAAAGAGTATGACCGTGGCTTTCTCCGGTGGTGCGGTAGCTGAGCCCAGCATTGTCAATGAATCGACGGCAACTTTTTCAATGCCAGAGACAGCCTTTGGTTTTAACGAAGTGACTGTTACTCAAGATGGCACAGTTAAGAAATTTACCCTCTTTGCTCTCAATGACAAAGTCGATTATCCCCTAATAACGATGGACAGCAGCGGTGTTTGTGAAGGTGTTACTTATTATGATGCAAGTGGCAATCTCAAAACAGGCACGAAAAAATGCGCAACGACAACCACCAGCACAGGAAGCAATCTTGATGCCGACGCTAATGGTGCAGCTGATCGGGCTGACTCAGCAACGACAGCAACAACAGCTAGCTACGCGACCCAGGCAGGTTATGCGCAGGGTAAGAGTGGTACGGATATTGTCGCGGCTTCGACAATTTCTATTCCCACAACGGGCGACTTCTTCCGGGTGATTGGCGGAGGAACCATCAATGATATCGCCACGACCGGAAACTACGGTCGTCGTGCTATCCTTTACTTCGATGCTCCTACGACTTTGGCTCATAGTAATACGATAGATCTTTATAAAAGCACTGATTATAAGGTGATTGCCGGAGATATCATCGAACTTATGGAAGTGCCGTCTGGATGGATGGAGCTCATGCGTAAAAGTAAAAACAAAACAAATTTTTACGCCAGAATGGACAATACAGGCGTGACAACCGCAGAAGACTATTACAGTGACTTTATTACTTGGTCAGAAGTCGTCAACGATAACTTGAGTAACTACGATCCAACTACAAAAGAGTTTACAATCACTGAAACCGGCACTTACACCGTCGAGTATCAGTACTATGCCGAACTCAGTCAAGTACCAGCAAAGTTCGACTCCGGCTTCCAAATTTTACGCAACGGAAACTTCAATACAACCGGCGATTTTACCTATTATTGCGGTTACAGCGGTACGACAGTCGACTGTGGCGGACCTAAGGTGTTTACCTACGGATTTGTTGCTGGTGATGTATTAACGTTCAAGGTTTATTTTTACGATAAAGATGCTCAAGTCGACAGCGTTACTTTCTTTAGTAACAATATGTATATTAAAATTGTAAAAAACGACTAATAATAACGTCGTGGATTGGTCTCAGTAGGGACTTACATATGAACTGCGCCATTTTTACCTTATAAAATGGCACCTTTAAAAGACGATAAGAGATTGCCTTTCCTCGGGATTTGTAATATTCAATCTTCAAGAAATATTTACAAAATCTAAATCGGGGATTCTATCGTGCTTTTACGTCTGTCAGTATCTTTACTCGTCTTCACGGCCGTCTTGTCTTGTAAAGAGACGGAGTCTCAAAAGCCCCTTGCTAGTCAAATCTTGACGAGCAGGTTACATTCAGAGCGCGAGACGACGCTGATTCTCACAGGGCTAAAAGATAAAGATGCGCTTTTATCCCAGGCAGCAAGCCTTGGCATAAAGACATCCGGACAAGAAGTGATCGAACTGACAGGATCGGCACGTGCCCTCAGCTCCTTGACTGTTGATGACGTCGAACAACCGATCGTGACTTTCAATGAACCTATAGACATGATACCAGCATCAAATAGTCATTCACCCGATGAAACGATATATTATCTGGCAAAAAAGGACTTTGACCTGCCTCGCTACTGGAATGATTTTCCAGAGCATGATGGACGCGGTGTCATTGTTGGTGTGATTGATGATGGCATTTCCCCAATTCATCAGGGATTTCAAAAGACATCAACCGGTGAAAGAAAGTTTATCGGGCGTATGTCTAACTCATCTTTTTTTGCTTTGCCTCTAGAAGAAGTAGACGAGGCTGATGGTTTTGTCGGTTCCTATGAGGCCAATTACGACAAGGCCTTTCTGGGAAGTGTTGATGAAAATCAGCTAGCCTACGCTAACGATAAGATCGATCTAAACGGTGACGGTGAAAAGACTGTCATTAAAGTGGTGGTTTTTACTGCTGGTGGCGTCAATACTGTTTGTCTAGATTCCAATGTCAACAATCTTGTTGAGGCGGAGGAGTGCTTTGGCACCTTCAAAGAAAGTGGTCAGTTTGGTTACTGGAATAAAGAAAAGCTCTATATAGTTGCCGCAGATTTTGATCAGGAGAGTAAAACTCTTCGTATCAGTGAAGGTGAAAGAGAAGGGGACTCTCATGGCGAGGGAGTGGCGTCGGTCATTGCTGGTCATAATCTTGGTGGAAGGTTTGACGGTGTCGCACCAGGGGCCAAGATACTAGACTACGATCTTGGTGAAATGTCGCTCGTTGCAGACGAACAAATCTATTCGATTGCGACATTTTTTAAAGCTCTTGATTGGCTTGGTGCTCAGGGTGCTGAGGTGATCAATATCAGCTATAGTCTGTTCTTTACTTCTGCCAAGTCGCAGGCGTTCGCAAAAAAAGCTCTTGAGCACCTGGTCAAAAAATATAATTTCGTCATCAGTTTTTCGGCCGGAAATAATGGACCTGGCTTGGGTAGTTTTAATCGTGGGCTGATCTACCCCGATCACGCCTTAGTCGCAGGTGCCTTCGTCAGTAAAGACCTCGATGAATATGTACACGGTGTAACAGGCCTTCCTGAGCCGGGACGGGTTGTGTTTTATTCGAGCCGCGGACCGTCGCCTGACGGAGGAACGACCCCAACATTAATCTCTCCGTTGGCGTCTCTTTCCCATGCGAATCCCTCAGAAGGCTACCGAGCCTTTTCAGGCACAAGTTCTGCTTCGCCTGCTCTTGCCGGACTTGCGGCGGTGCTGATCTCGGCGGTAAAACAGAGAGGCTGGCCGGTTGACATTGGAGCAATCGTCAATGCTTTACGTCTTAGCGGCGAGCCTTTAGAAGGAGTGGCTTTTATCGATCAAGGAGCTGGCTTACCAAAGATTCACCGGGCCGTTGAAATTTACGAAAGTTTGATTAAAGGTGAACAGTTTTCAGCAGTTAAGTCGGTCGTTAGAGGCAGCGGCCCTGATGGGGTTAGTCAATCGGGAGTCTTCTTAAAGGCCTCACAATTAAAAGATTCTCTTGAATGGCGAAGTGAGCTGCAAGGTTTCGTCGCTGACAGTGCCCCTCAAGAAAGGAGAGTCAACCTTCTTAAAACCATCCGTTTTGAATATAGTCATCCCTTCATCGCAGGACCTTCGGCTTCTTTTGTCAGTACCGGTAAGTCGAGCTCTTATTTCAAGCTTGATCACTCGATGCTGAAGGATTTTCTCGCAGATCATCCAGGATCTGAACTAACGGCGACCGTTAGAGTCATCGATGATCAAGAAGGAATGCTGCTTCATACGATTCCGGTGACCATTGTTAACGACGTTTCATTAAGTGACCGATTGAGTGTCGATGTCACTCTTGGAGTTGAGCAAGGCAAGAGATTGCACTTTGATGTTCCCCTCGGCACCAATGGCTTTGTTGTTAGGCACAGTAGAAAAGAGGGCCTCGCTGAGATGAGCAGTTATTTTAGGGTCTATGATCCTTCCGCAACGATTTTATTTTCAAAAGCATCGGTTGAAGACTCCTTCTCGTGGCTCGTACCTCTGCAAGGGGCGGGCTGGCATCAGCTTGGTGTCTCCCGTATTAAGGGTGCTGTTGATCGCGGTATCCATGGTATTGAGGTGCATCCTATATCATTGCGTATTGCTCACAACAACGCTTCGTACGAACTGGCACGTGTTGATATCGAAAATCGATCTTCGCTTATTGAAGGCAAACTACAGGTGCTAAAGAAAAAAGAGCTTATTTCCAGCAACGTTAAGACGGTCAAAATAGAAGAAGCTTTTGAGATAAATATTTCTGATCTTGACCCCGGGTTATATGAATTCAACGTTGAGCCTGCCTATCCTAGTGATGTGAGATACTGGTACACTTCTTGTTACGGTGTTCTGCGATCATCTGATGGAGCTCTTCTGCAGTCGAAGGCATACTACCGTTCGGTCAGTTTAGAGATTAAAGATGATCAGCGTGGAGCTCAGTTTCAGTTG
>CAZBDM010000058.1:1500-3605 GCA_964490675.1 uncultured Oligoflexales bacterium | reverse complement strand
CGTCCGTTTGAATACAGTAGTCTTCCTGAAGAGAGTCCTTTAACTTGGTCAGCGAAAGTCTACCGAACTGAGAAAGATCAAGCGCAGAGAGTCTTAGGAGAAGCGATCGTTCGCCTCAAGCCAGGACGAAACGCAGTCAAGATTAACTTGACTGAGACGCCAGGCGAGGCTTTTGAAGGAGAGCTTGTTTTAAGAAGTCTTTTCGCTGAAGACGAAATTGGTGCTGTAAAAGTAGGGGAAGTCGACTTTTATTGACCGATGAGGCTTGTCCCCGGAGCCGGGGACCTCACGTGCTAGTCTCGATGATTTGTCATTTTTGGCGGTAAGCCAAAAGCTCATTATGAATTTTCCCATGTATCTCTGTCTGGCTGTAAGCAACATAAAGTATTAACAAAAATACGTAATGGCATGAGCGCTCTATCCAACGATCTGACCAAAAAAACCTTTCTTTTCTTCCATGATTAATGTTATGTTCCACCGCAATTCGAGGTAGACGTAAAACAAGTCTTTTATCCTGGGAATAAACTGATTTTATGACAAGAGTTAAGATGCTTTTGGTCAAAATTTTTATGATGTGTTTTCTCTTCGGATGTGGCTCTGGAAGGACGGATGATTCTTTTATAAAAGTCGCTTACAATACAGCAGATGTTTGGCAAAAGTCGAGATTGGTGGTTTGCTTTTTAGACGATGTACGGCAACTTTCGACGAGTGACTTTAGGGTTAAAATTTTTCGAGGTTACCGCCACCCCCCGGAAATGGCAGAGTTGCCGGAGAAATTTAAACGAATCTTTGAAGATATCATCAATAGAGAATACACCAACCAAAAGACTGGCATTCAATTCACCGGTTGGCAGAAGTGTTCTCAGACCGTCAGAGCAGATGTTATTATCGTCCAAGTCGTCCACGAGTTTAAAGAGGGCGTTCCAAGGCTTCCCTTGGGGTTTGTTCATCATAATCTTGGAAATAGCTTACCATCGGTCATTGAACTAGTGGTCGATCAGAGATTTTATGCTGAGACTCTTATGGAGCCAGAGCATGTCTTTAGAGTTGTTTCCGTCCATGAGGCTGGTCATATAGCAGGATTAGTACATGAAGACGTTTGGCCAGAAGCTTTGTCCGATAAAAAATGCAAGGGGTTGGACCGGATTGGCGAAGGTTTGACTGCCAGAGGCAGAATTGTGCGCAATCGCTACGATTCACGTTCAATCATGAACTTCTGTCACACGATATATCTCACCAAGACTTTCAAACGAGTCGTTACCAATATGAGTTTATTGTCGCGAGAGGATCAAATGATTTTGAAAAAAATCTATGGTCGCTCTTCAACATAGAGTCGTTATGGATAACTGACGGCACCGATATCACTCTCTTCACCATCAGCATCGTCACTCGGATCGCCGTTGTCGATGACTGGAGATCCGCTAACAGGTGTTACGGCAGATTTGACTTCGCCGAAAATCTGGGTAAGAGAGACTTCTCCAGATCTCAATTGATCTGCTGTGTAGCTTGTGTTGATCAAGCTCTCGTTTGTGAGGATTGTCTCATCTGTTGATTGATCATTCGCTCCCAAGCTGGTAGCTCCAGAAAGATTCATGTAGGGGGTGTGAATATTTTTGAAGAGATTGTAGTCTGCATAATCAAAAGGAGAGGAGGAGCTTCCGGCAGGGAACTCAAAACCGTAGCTTCGCCAGTTTGCTCGCAAAATAAAGAGATTGTTTCTAAAAGATGAGAAGATACTATCCTCTGTACCGCTTCCCATAACAAAGCCGCGGTTGACGCTGCTGACATTGCGAGTGTTGAAAGTGTTATTTGTAAAAGTAATATTTTTAGGTCCACCATCTCTTATGAGAATGGAACCTGTCCTGTTGAAGCCTAACCAAATATTGTTGTTAAAGATGTTGTCAGTACCTCCACCTGCTGCATCCAAGAGGTAATTGCTTACGTCGGTGGTGCCTTCGATGATATTGTCTTCTAATGAATAAGTATCGGAATAATCGTCAGTCCAGCTATTAATGACAATTCCGCCGCCTTTTATGAAGTTGCCCGAAAGAGTCGTGTTATCACTACGCTCGATATAAACACTCTTGAAAGCTGTATCTGCCCCC
>CAZBDM010000058.1:0-1490 GCA_964490675.1 uncultured Oligoflexales bacterium | reverse complement strand
CGCAGTTTAGCAAGCTCTCCGATCATTTTATTTTCTTGAAAGGTTACTTTTGCGAGCCCGTGTAAGACCACTTGTTTATCAAACCTATTTTGCCCGATTAATTTTTCGGCGGTTGTACTTTGTCCTGAAAAGCTTACCGACGTTTCGCTATCAAGAGTTGCTGTAACAATGTTGTTGAGAATCGTTAAGTTAGAAGCACTTTGGACGAGGACAGATAGCCTGCCACTTTTTTCAATGTTTGAGTGAGATATGCTTAAATTACTGTTAGAGCCACCAAGTTTTAGGTCAAAAGAGTGCGTTGAAGCATCGCCTAAACCAGTGATATCGACATGCTGCAGATTGAGATTTATTGGGAAATAGCCAGATTTGATTTGGGCTTTGGTGTCATCGACCGTTTCGATTGTTATTTTATGATCTGCGGATCCTTGTAGAAGAAGGCTGCTTGTCGACAAGGAAGCTTTATTAAGATCAAAGGTAATCATTCCGCCACCGTCTTTAACAAATTTTATTTTTGTGCCAGCAGTGACGGTAATGGTAGGCGCACCGACAAGAGCGATATCGTCAACTATTTTAATATAGCCGGACCAGGTTTCATCGGCTGAAATGTCACCGCTCTTTTCTTGGTAAGCTTCAAATGAGACAGTTGTCCGTTGCGATGTGGCGTCTGTGATCGTGAGGGTAATAAGACCGGAGCTAGAGGGAGTAACAGTAAGATTTGTCGTATCGACCGATCCATCTCCTTGATCGAAAGTAATCTTATAGGGCTTTTGTCCTCCTGAAATAGAGATGGCATTTGTCGAAGTCCCAACAAGCAACTCCGTCAAGGAAAGCGTTGCGACAAGCGGATCTACAGATGATTTCTCTTGAGATTCTGTTGAAGCGTTCAGTGAATCTGTTGTCGAAGCATCTTGTTCGTATTGCTCTTCGTTTTGAGGCGCGTTCTGATTGACCAAGCGGTCGCTGGTATCATCTTCGACTGACCAACTGAGTCCATTCCCTTGCGCGATAGGTTCTGCAGTGTTCTCCGAGCTGTCGCTACCGCCGCCACCACCGCAAGCGACAAACAGGGGAAGCCACATGATATTCAGATTTTTTATCAACATTTTCATCATACTGATCTATTCGAGTTCATGAATGAAAACCTGACAAACTCTTAAAAGTCCAATAAAATCTTGATTTTGAGGGGTGGTTTTATGTGCTTTCCCGACAGTGCAGATGACTGTTTTTAAAAATAAAACAACTGCTTCAGACAACTTCGCTGTTTGATCTAGGTTTCTTTCAATGTGCCCTAAAAGATCAATGATAACAGCCATCTAAAGATTGCTCTTCTGTTTTGATGCCGATCTAGATAAGTATCAGCGATGGGAATTTTGGTTTGTCTTTTAGCAGGGATTTACAATGATACGGACAAGAGTCTTAGTCATCATCACCACGCTTGTGTTGTCACTCCGTGAATGGAACTGTCTGTCATTGGTTTGACATAATTTAAG
>CAZBDM010000057.1:12970-13871 GCA_964490675.1 uncultured Oligoflexales bacterium | reverse complement strand
AAGGCTGTCGAGTCTCTCGAGCAAAGCAAGGTAGAGAAACAAAAAGCAGAAGAAGCTCTCAAAGCAGCAGAAGTGGAAAAACGTCGTTCCGAAGAAGCCCTCAGGGCTGTCGAGATCGAAAAACAAAAATCCGTCGAAGCGCTGAAAACAGCTGAACAAGAAAAAAAGAAGTCCCAACAGTCCCTCGAGCTTGCTGAGGCGGAAAAACAGAAGTCTGTCGAAGCCTTGAGGCTTGCCGAGGTTGAAAAGAAACGTTCGGAAGAAGCACTGAAACTAGCTGAGGTCGAAAAGAAAAAAGCGGAGGAAGCTCTTAAGTCCGCTGAAGTCGAAAAAAGAAAGGCTGAAGAGGCTCTTAAGATTGCTGAGGTGGAAAAGAAGAGATCGCAGGAGGCTCTCGACAGCGCCGAAGTCGAAAAACAGAAGTCGCAAGAGGCACTTAAGACAGCCGAAAAAGAGAAAAAGAGGTCGCAAGAGGCGCTTAAGACAGCCGAAGAAGAGAAAAAGAAGTCGCAAGAGGCTCTGAAGCTTGCTGAAACTGAAAAACAAAAAGCCACCGAAGCTCTCGAACAAAATGATCTTGAAAAGAAGAAGACCCAGGAAGCTTTGATGTTAGCTGAAAGAGAAAAGCTCAACTCACAAAAAGCTCTCGAACTTGCAAAGCTCGAGAAGCAAAAGTCAGACCAAGCCCTCAAAGATGCAGAAGCGGCGCAAAATCGCGCCCACTCTGAGAGTCAAAAAGCAGAGAGGCTTCGACAAGAGCAAGTAGAAAACTCACGTCGTCTGCAAGAGAAAGCCGACGAGTTGCTGGTTATCGTTAATCAGGTAGCAAATGGTGATCTAACAACCAAAGTTGCTGTGACGGGACAGGATGCAATCGGGCAAGTTGGATCTGCTCTGGAAA
>CAZBDM010000057.1:11832-12960 GCA_964490675.1 uncultured Oligoflexales bacterium | reverse complement strand
CTTGTCTTAAAGTTAAGAAGTAGTATTTTGTCGATTGTTGAAAAATCTAAGGAACTCTATAAGTCGACAGAAAATCTTCAGCAAGTCGAACTGAAAATGTCGGAATGTACACAAAAGACATCTCAAGAGATCTTTTCTATTAATCGTGACGTCGGTGGCTTTAAAGACGATATGGCAACCGTCAATGACTCGGTCTCAGAAATTCAAAACTCTATTGCTGAAATTAATAAACTGACCACTGATTCAAGTCTTTTTAGTGGAGAGCTGGCGGGTAACAGTCGTGCTGTCACAAAAGTTTTGAAAGAATTAGAGTCCAGTACAGAAGAAATCAGCACGTTTTCAAAGATTATTAGCAATATTGCGCAGCAAACCAATCTCTTGTCACTTAATGCAACAATCGAAGCATCAAGGGCAGGCGATGCTGGTCGCGGCTTTACGGTTGTCGCTGGCGAAGTCAAAGAATTAGCCAAACAAACGGATCTGGCAACGCGTCAAATCTCCGAAAAAATCGAAAACATCAAAAAAGACTCAAGTCACACAATTGCTGAGATCTCGCAAATGACTGATAAAATTGCGAAGCTTGACCAGTCAATTTCCAAAATCTCTGAAGCAGTCAAGACACAAGTCGCCCTGACACGCTCGATATCTGATGTCGTTGGCAACACGTTTTCGAAAAGCGATCAAATCTCCGAAAAGATTTCACAAATGGTCGCCATTACGGATGAAGTCGTCAAAAACTCTGAGCATATCAAAGAGCAGAGTCAGGTCGTTAATGACGTCAGCTCTTCGCTGACGAGCCTGACGAACTCATTCATTGTTGACTCTTCGAATAAAGAACGAGCTCACTCAGTGGATCGAACAAGAGCGTCTTTAAAACGAATCGCTTAGGTTTGATGACACTATATTTTTTAATTTGTTTAGCTGGTCTTAATTCATCCGGTCACGTCAAAGTTGCAAAATATTGAGAGTCCCTGTTTTTCGCATAAAGTTATTCGAAGTCCCAGGCAGCGTAGACACCGAGTTTTGGGAAGACATGACTCATAAGAGTGTTTTCAGCACCGGAGATTTGCGAAGTGGTTTGTTGGTACCAAGACCATTCGCCCTGTAAGCCAAGTTTACCCCACGAAT
>CAZBDM010000057.1:9103-11822 GCA_964490675.1 uncultured Oligoflexales bacterium | reverse complement strand
ACCAGAAAGAGATTCCGATTCAGATTCTTTTTCTAGGGTTTCTGTTGAATCGTCGGCGTTGTTGCGAAGGACTTTGTATTCCGATTGGCTATCAGCAAGGAAGTAACCGATGCCTGCACCAACGTATATATCGCTGCTCTTAAAGGTAGGGTGCTGAAACTTTAAAAATCCACCTGCTGACAGACTCTTTGTATCGACATCTTCTTTGTAATGATTTGAGATTTCGTTAGCCTCAAAGTTAGAGCTGTGATGATGAAGATCCGCCCATTCAACGTTTGCAAAGACATTGAGAGGTTGATAAAGGTAACGCAGGTTCATGCCCTGGTTACAGAATGACCGGTGTGTCTCGCCTCCGCGCCTTAAACCGGGATCTGAGATCGGAAAGCATGAAATGCCGAGACCGAAAGCCAGCCTCTGATTGGCTTCTTCAAGTTCATCTCTATCATCTTCCTGTTCTTCATCGATGACATTTGACTCTTCAGCTTTAGTGTTCTGTTGAGCGAAGACAGGGAGAGAAGATGTGACAAAAAAGGTAAAAAATAGAATGACTTTCATACAATCTCCAAGCAAAAGACGACCTCGATTGAGTGAAATGCAAAGACGGTACCAAAGATTTTTAAAGACAATCTCGGAGGATAGACGAAAAGATGATGTCCAGTCTTGGTGAGGTGTAAAGCCCTTCGACACTCTATGGTTAGAAACCGAGTTGACTCATATTAAAATCGATCAAATGTAGACATTTTTTGCGACTTTGGCTAAGTTTGGGTCTTAAAGTCAACAGTGCAATTAAAGGATGGGTGTATGAAATGGATCTTGTTTTCTGTAGTCTTTGCAGTTCAAGCCTCATGTGGATCGATTGAAGCTGGTAGCGGATCTATCGAACATGAAGATAAATCTGAATCCTACAGTTACGAGTATGAAGTAAATGGCTGTAAGACAGGCAAGCACAATTTTTCCTCGAAAAAGGACTACTGTGCTGCGCTGCTCAATGAAGAGCTCAATAAAGGTTGTGCTTTCCGTTTACGGACGCAAAAGCACAAACAAGAGTGTTAGAAAATAGAGCTAACGACTTAACCAACGGTTACGCCCCTGGGATTCTTCAGACATTAAGATTTCCGCTGCAATCTGCGAGCGGCCGTGAGTCTTTGTTTTCTCAACATAGAAATTTTTAGAAGCTGAATCTACAGTCCGGCCTAGAAACCTCTCAAAAAGAAACGAGACGAATTGAGCGTTGCTTCGTGAGCTGTTTTGGTTGCGAAACTCTTCCGAAAACACCAGATCTTTTGCAAAACCTTCATTTCCATAGTTTGGTTCGCTTATAATCTTTCTCATGTAAAAATCAAGAGCTTCCTTTGAGCCGATGTTTCTGGATAAAACCATTCGATAGCCTTCGTTGATGGCTTCTTCTAGGGTTAGGCCAGAACAGCTGCTTCGATTGATTGCGTTTGCAATCGCACTTTCAATTTGACAACTAGGAGTACCTTCAAATCCCGGTGCTTTTTGAGCTTGATTTGCAGCGGAAAAAACATATTTATTATAACCGAAACACTTTGCGTGATTTTTTGTGCCACCATTAATAGGGATACGGATGGGCATGATGTATCCAGAGTTTCTTTTCAGCATTTCACAATGAGTTGTTGTCAAAAACTGATTTCTTTTTGACTTGCTCATCTCTGTAAGCTTGTGAACATCATCTTCCATGCTGCTCCAGTCGATTTCCGCGATGACGTGCTGATGGAGGTTTCCTAACCAGGGTTGCTGCCAGACGGCAACATAATCGTCACTCAAAAAATCGTAGTCAAAACTGACATGATCAGCTCCTGGCGTCTTTCTTAAATGAGAAGGACCAACGAGATAGTCGAAAACGCGATGGTAATTTTCTGGTCTCAAGGTTGCCCCTTGGTGATTGGGTTGGGCTCCGATTGTAATGGTGGCGGAGACGGCGTTTTTAATGTCGGCTACGAGATTCGCAGCTTGAGAAGACGGATCTTGGAATACTAACTGGCCGAAGAGAAAATCGGTAATCCCTAACTTTACAGCTTCCTTAACGTTATGTAAGACATATCTTCTATATTCCCCGTTGTTCATATCCGGCGAGCATGTACCTTGTCCCCAGAATTTGTCTTTGGTTCCTGGAGCGCACATAATATTGAAATTGAAGCCATTAACCTGGCGATCGTATTTAATAGATTCGGCGAAAAAGACTCCATAAGTCATTTTTTTAGAAGCCAGTCGGCTTTTCAATTGTTTGATTCTTGTGGCAATAACGGGCCAATTGGGGATGGTATTCCAAGTCTCTACGACGCGAAAGAGGTGTTTACAAGGTGATCTTGCCACAACATCAAGGTACTCATTAAATGACTCAATGTCTCCATTGTTGGTATCTGGATTCCACAAAAGACCTGCTGCAGCGCATCCTTCGTATTTGATGGTATGTATTGTATCGGAAAAGCTGTCTAGTGTTGCTTGGCCTGATATCTCAAATGAAGTCTGCTCAGTTTGATCAGCGCTTTCATTAACTGACATCGTCTCTTTCTTTTTGACTACTTGTTGTTCTCCCTGGCAGGAAATAAGCTGCAGGATGATTGTTAAAAAAACAAAAAAAATAAGCTCTCTAATAGGACGTCCCATGATTCCTCCAAAATTCTTAAATATGTGTGTCCAGTAATTTATCGACTATTTTTGCAATAAAATTTAAATGAAGACTTAATGAAAGGTA
>CAZBDM010000057.1:0-9093 GCA_964490675.1 uncultured Oligoflexales bacterium | reverse complement strand
GAATACAAAGAACATTCAGACAAGATTTGAGATGAAGGCAAGCTTTCATGCGATAAATTGCTTCTAAAGCATGAGGTGTTTAGGAGGCGTAGTGAGACCAATGAGACTAAGAGTCTCCTTCCCCAGCGCGATCGATATAAAAGAGAAAGATCACTAAAATGATGCTTGAAACGGCAAGGTATTGCGAGCCAAATAACCAAAAAATAATGGGAACCCCGAGGTAATAAGCGCGCATCCCTAAGCTATAAAAATTACCCGCTTTAGTCATTTGTCTGGTGACGGTGAGTGGGGTTAGGGTTGGTGGGCGCATCTCAGCTGGGACATTGATTTGAAAGCCAGCGTGATTGAAGAGCCGCAGTGACATTGCAAAAGCGAAGAAAGCAACGAGAAGATCAATCAAAAGAAGCAGCATCTTGAGCTGGACGAGATTCGTCTGCGGATGAAATGAAACAGCAAATTGTCCATGAGCCAAAGAAATCTTATCGCCTTGTCCTGCTAAATTTAAAACCCCCATAACAAGGATGACCGAGGTAGAAGCAAAAAATGTTGCAGCCATTGTTGAGTTTCTCAAGGTTTGCACCGCCAAAATATTATGCTTACTGTCTGACATCACCATTTCGACCCAGAGTTTTCTTGCTTTGCGATTAACGCTTTGAATGGAATACGCTGGATTTTTCTTAACCATGATAAATAGAAAAAGGTGATAAATAATCAGAACGGCAAATCCTAGAATGACCCAAAATATTTCAGAAGGGCTGACGTTTAGAAGTTGATTCATGTGTGTGATCTCCCTGCTTCGTCGTCATTACTTAGGTTTTTGACGATTGAGCAGTTTCTGTAAAAAAACGAATAATGACTTTTATGGAATTAAAAATAAACTTTACTTAAAATAAAAAAAATAAAAAATACCATGTGTTATGAGATACTGCATTTATATTTAAATTTACTTTTGCATCTTTCCGATAAGAAAGTCATCAAAGGTGATCTTGTTAAGCGAAGATAATATTGTCAGGGAAGGACTTAAACAATGAAAAAAATATTAACACTGTTAATCATTTCTAAAATGCTACTTGCTTTATCAGCTTGCAGCGGCGCTGATTACGTAAAGCAGCGCGGGCAGTTAAAGAGCCAAGAACAGGTCAGTGAATCCTACGAACAGCAAGCATCTTTAGAGCTTCTGGGGAAAAGCACTTGTCAGCTCCTGGGGATGAGTAAAGCGGCTTGCGGTAAAGGGCTATTTGCCACCGTTCTGGCGGGGTATGTTATTTTCCTTGATACTGAGGCCATCTGGCGTTACCCAGGAGAAGTAGAGCTGACCTGTGAAGAAGGTCCTGAATCTTCAACAATGGCTTTCGATACTTCTATTGAAGAAGATCTTCTTGGGGTTTATCCGACAACTTTTCGTTTTCAACAACAGCGAACCGTTAACGGGGGCGAAAAGATCCCTTGTGTTGGCCGTCGAGATCAGAAGCTCGATTTACTTCCTAGAGACTTTGAGAGTTTAATGATCGCTGATTCCTCGGAGCTTTCTTTCGCTTCGGATATTGAGCAAGGGCGACTTGAGGTTTCTTCGGGAATGGATAATGTCACTCAAAACTGGAAGCTTATCGATGGGCGAGAAAAACCAGAGTATGTTTACGAAATGAATCAGTATGGAGACTTTGGTTTCCGGTCGTTGATCAAAGTAGGCGAAGCCAACGTCAGCGAAATTAACATCGATATTAATATCCCCGTTGAAAACCCGCTTGTTCACTTTACGACTGCTGATTCTCGCGTGCTGCCAGAGACAAGCTATGACAAAAAAGTGATTGCGCCAGGTGGTGTCATCAACCTCAATCGTTTTAACAAAGATCTCATTAAAGAAATCGATGAGCTCTATGAGTTAGCGGTTACTGAGGAGATCGTTGTTACAAGAAAGAAGGATCAATATCTCGGTTGGACCTGTTATCTTCTTCAAAGTGGAACGATAGCCGGTAAGGTTACCGATAAATTTGGTCCTCGCGATGTTGTTATTCAATTTAACGCTGGCAGCATGACCGTGGAGATCGATGGTGAACAGGAAGTTAATTTCACACAAAATTTTTGTCGGTAAAGTTGTTTGTGAGGATTCCTTCCGGAGTCCTCTTTTTGATGTAAATATCCTTTTCAGAGATCAACCATCAAGGTGTAGCGGATCTAGCTTTCGCTATCTCCTGGTTGCTTGTTTTCTTTAATGAGGCTTTCGCGTAAGCGCTTAAGGTCACTCTCATAACGCTCTCCCTCGCCGTAGGGAGTAAAGCTATGGTAACGGCTGTGGGCCCCGCGTAACCTGCGGGCGTGTCTGATTGGGCACCAATATTGCTCGGTCCTGGCGGCGACTTCTCTGGCATAAGCAATGAGACCATTAAAATAGCCGCAGTAAGCGCAGTTTAGCTTTTCGATGAAATTGAGGTAGGCGAGCTTGTGGCGATCGATGATCATGTATTTACGTCTTTCGACGAGAGGAATCTTTAAAAACCTTAGTGCTACGTTTTGGTAAACAAATAAAAACGCATCAAGAATAACGGCCGGAATAATCATCGAGTAGATAAAAGGAATCGCAAGATAATTGCCTAGAGTGCCACCGAAGAGAGTTTTTACAAGCGAGTGCTTTATGAGTCTGTGTTGAGCGAGGATGTTCTTTTCAAAAACAACTTTTCTTTTTTTTAAGTGATAATTGAGGTTTTTCTGTGCTTCTATGAGTTCTGATTCTACTTTTGATTCAAGGGCGCGGATTTCGTTAAGGATAGCTTCGAGCTTATCTTTCTTAGGTGATTTCATAAAACCTCAAGTTGATTTGTTTCTCTTCTTGCTTAGTCTAGAGCTCGTTCCTCTTGTTGGCAATCAAGGATTAGCAAAGGGTCACCGTGGGGTGTGAAATGAAACGATATATTTTGAGGAAGGCGTCTGTTAGGATTTCGCTGGGAGATTCGGGTTTGCGAAAGCACTAACAGACGGCTCCTTCGACTAAAGGGGTTAGGATAAAGAATATCCCCCTACTTAGAGAGCTGTGAGAGTTTTTTATCGTTGGTCTTTTTGACTAAAGATTATGTGAGCATGGCAAAGGATCTGTTGTCATCTCGTATATCGCTCTCAATTGCCAAAACAACCTTTTGTATTGCTGGGAATAAACGTCATGTTTTTGTCTTTTTGCAAGTCATGACATCAAATAATAATCTTAAAAAATTCCTTCTAATCTCAAATGATCCGATACCTTAAACAGAAAAAACCAGTTCTCTATTAGGGGTGTTCTTGTGAAAAATCTTTGGCGTATGATCAAAAATCAAATCTACGCTGATGTCGTCTCTGAGCACGAATTTAGAGCGACAAACTATACTATATTACTGATTTGCCTCTCCTTTATCATTATGAGTATGACTGGATATTTTGTATATAAAAGTCTCGCGAAAAAACAGATCTTCCCTAAGAAAGAAAACCGCTATGACATTACAACTTTATGGGTTGGTATTGCTGAGGAAGTCTGTGGTGATCTCGGTGAGAGTCCGTTGCTTGGAGCGCGCATTGAAGAATGTGTGAAAGACCTTTCTTTAAATGAAACAAAAAGATCACCATCTTGGGTCAAATTCGACATTCCCGATCTAGATACCATTATGGATACTTATCGTCCTTCCTTCGGAGGCAATCTCAAGTATGTTGAACCAGGTGGTAAAGAGATTCATAGAAAAATCTATAGTGAAAAGCAGCCGACTGTTATTGGAATCAATATTCCAGCTAAGTACTTTAAGATAAACCGGGTGGATGCTGATTTCTACGCGCTAGTTTACAATCAAGCTCTTTTTGCTAGGGTTTGTATCGCCGGCAGATGTAATTTTAGGTCGACTGTTTTCAAATATGGAGGTCATTCGTTTCCTTTGATTTCAAATAAATCAATTGATAACGAAGAAGGATTTATCCCCGTCTTTATCTTCATTGAGCACCTGAAGCACGCCTACTCTCTCAATCTTCAAGATGGGGTTTTTGTGGCAAAAGAAAGTGAATTAAATAAGATAAATAAACTTTATCCAATAAATCTCAGTACCCAATCTTTCATTTTTGCATTAGGTTTTTTGAGTGTGCTTCTGCTTTCTCTATGGCAAGCGGTGCTGTGGCGTAAATATGCCGACTATGGTGCATTTGTCTATTTTTGTGCGTCTTTGACCACATTAGCTATATCTATAAATGCGACTCTTTTTCCATTTAGTCCAAATTGGTATGCTTTTTGGTGGCTTAATACTTTCTGGTCTTATAGCTTTTTTTCTTTAACTCTGCTTCGCCAGAGGCGATTTTCAGTTGTTATGTTATTTATTGGTTTGGTGTTTAGCTATATTTTGGCTGTTGTTTTCATCAATGCAAACTCCAGCATCTCTTATATTGATCGTTTAGATTTCTTCCAGGGATTTATAAACGTGATGATTGCTATCGTACCGACAAGTATTTTTCTTCTAGGGATATTTGTTACAAATAAGATGATTAAGAAAACAGATAGAAAATCTAGTAAAGAGGCTCTTATAAAACGTAGAAACGGTTTTGTAATGATGTTCTTTCTGGCTATTTTACTCGGATTCACATTCTTCTTAAATGGATTGTTTCTTATTTTTGATATTTCCGCGATTGAAGATCATTTCCATTTTTGGACCGTTTTTGCTGTCGTCGGGATGATGGCGACATTGTTTCATCCGACTTTTTCATTGATTAAAAAGACGCTAGACAAAGCATACCCAAAATCAGAAGTGGAAAGACTTAAGTTATTGCTTCCCAATCAGGAATACCAAAAGTGGCTATCCACTGACAAGTGTGGAGTTTTTATCGAGCTTGACCTTGCCGCTTCTTCAAGGTTAACAAAAGTCATTCAAGAGAGATTCCAAACAATGATGGAGTTTATTAATCACTGTGTGTTAGAAGATCTCCACAGGGAAGGTTTTCACATTGTGCTAGCAAAGCCAGTTGGGGATGCTTACGTCTATATAATTGACGCGGACGAACATGAACTTGTAAAGAAGAGTATTGAACTTATATCTTTTTTGAAAAAAAATGCTGCCAAATATGATGAGTTACCGCGGGTTTTTTATCGGAATTATCGCGGAGAGCAAGATGAGGCTTATCTTAAGGTGAGCGATGTGTACGTGCATTTTTTACTGGCTGTTGTTGGGCGTTATACCCTTGGAAGCTCCACAGAGCAAATTGATACAAAGTTAAAAGAAGAAGTTGAAAATCTTAGCGGTCATGTCTGGCAAACGAAACTGGCAGAACAAAGAATTGATTTTATCAGTGAAGAGATGAATCATATTTTGAAACTCATTCCAAAAGCTCCCATAGATACTCTGACTGTGGCTGCATCTCGGTTAAGGTTTAATGAGATCATAGGCAATCAAGAAAAGGTCCAGGAGTTACCAAAAACTGAGATAGTCTTCACTTCCATCAACCTCAGACCAAATTTTGAAATAAAAAAAGCCGAGTAAAAATTCTCGGCTTTTCAAAAAACTTTAAAATATAAAAGAAACTAGTCAGTACCACCAGCACCATCGTCAGCGCTAGCTGCTCTTTCGGAAATCTCAATCTTAACGACATAGTCTGGTACTATAGTTGATGCAGCGAGACCAAGAGCTAAGAGACCGCCAATTACAATTGTTTTCAATTTCATTTCAGTGTCCTTCCACTAAGATTAAGGTTTTGAAACTCCTGAGAGACCTGTCAGATCTCTAACACAACTGCCTATTTAATTAGCACAGTCTGTGCCACATTAGCAACTTTAGCTCAGAAAAAAAAGTCCGCAAAAATGGCGTAAGTTAAATGACTTACAGAAAATTTCTAAAGCGTAACAAAGACTTACTGACAAAGTTCTTGATAGCTGAGCTTAAGTGTCAGAAATCATTACCAGTATAATTTTTTACAGGTGTAAAATCTATGGGCAGAGTTTTTGACTAAAAATGAGGTTGTTAAGAAATTTTTGTATAGGATCTAAACAACTGTAATTATGATGTAAAAAGTTTAGTGAGCGAAATTGTTGAATGTTTAGTCGGTGATTTCTGAATTTTCACGGGAAATCAGCAACTTATGGAAAAAGGATTTAAGATTTTGTGATTGTTTTTCCTCACATGGAGAGAGGAAAGTCGCGATGATCTCAGCGGAAATTTGGGGCATGGAAGTAGTTCAGAGAATTTTGGAAATTTAATCGAGGATTTTCCAAAGCTTTCGCAAAAGTTGGTTCGGAAAATGCTACAATACGTTTAAGGAGATCTCAGGGATCTCTGTATTCCACTAAATTAAGTTTTAAAAGACCTCGTTTTCGAGGTCTTTTTTTCGTCCTACCTGCAGATAGGTTTAAAAAGTAACTCGTTCACAAAGCCCAGGGAGGCCGCCCTCTTTTCCGAGTATATGGGTTTCGATGAGGTGAATTAAACTTCGATTCTCGGTCCCCCCAACAGAAGATTTCATGATCGTTACATGGTTCATGCCTTGTTGCGAGGACTCAAGCGCTACAAGGGAAAGAGTCTCTGCCAGTCTTTTTGCCGCACGGTTGACAATAATTCGATCACCTGTGGTGAGAAGTACCGTGCCGCCACTGAGATTTTCCAACGCTGTGATGCCTGCGACCCTTTCCAGTAGAGCATTAACAGTTCTTGAAAGTTGGGAAACATCTCTGACGAAGTTTAGCCAGGAGTCGATCTTGTTGGCCTTTTTAGCGATGAACCCAAAGGCCATTACGGTCGGCATAAAACCATATCGTAACTCTACGGCGGGAGCCTGCAGGTGAAGAAAATAGGGTCTCTTCATGACTTCTGGAAAGCGATCCAAAAAATCAATCAAAAACGCCGCTCCAATGGAATAACCCATGATATGGAGGGGTTCTTGACCGGCTAATTGCTGGGCTAAATGTAATGCGCTTTTAATCATTGAGAAGACATCATCAAGCTCTGCTCGCGCGAGGTTTTTAAAGCCTTTTTCATGTCCAGGTAGGGTAGGGGCTATGATATTAAATGGGCTTGCTGCTAAAGATCGTCTTATGCCGCTATACGACTGAGGTTCGAGAAATCCATGAATGGCGACAACGGTAGGATTGTTAGGTCCAGAATGTTTTACAATTGCCCTTGCAGGAAGGGCGTCTGGTTGCTGCACGTCGGTAGCGAAGATTTTTTCAGTGATCAGGAATAGGCAAGATAGTGTCAAAAAAATGTGAAATAAGATGTTAAACACGACCCGAATTTGCTCCATCAGCGATCATTACTTTGTCGTTTAGTCGCGTCAATAAAACATATTTCCTACTTACTGCAAACTCAAATAGATTCATCCCCTCAGATTAACTTATGAAAACAAAAATAATTAATAGAAATCAAAGCTTAAGCCGATACCTGCATGACTATGGGGGAGGCGGCGAAAATGCTTAACAGACGTAGATTTGTTGTTAACTTGATCGTTCCGGTCGGGTATTTTCTGTCTTTTGCAACCTGCTTTGCTGAAGATCGCAATGATAGGACACAGATTTCGGCAGCCGACCAAGAGCTTCTTGATCTTCTTGAAAAAGATCCAGCGACCCTTAAGAAAAAAATATCGTCTTATAAAGCAAAAGAGCTGTTTAATCTTGTTAAGGAGCGTCTTAAGAAGATAGGTAAACGAGGACACGGCAGAGAAGAAATTCAGATGCTCCATCTACATTGGTATCAAATAGGTACGGAAAACAATCGCCAACTAGCAGACAGTCTGATTAAAAGAGCCGCCGAAAAAGGACATCCTGAAGGCTTATACAATTACGCCATCAGATTTAATCAAAAGTCATAGATCATGCCGGTTCTTACGAGCCAAGATTCTTGCTGATCGACGTATCCTACTACCCATCCTTGGCTCTTAGCATCGACATCAACGTAACTTTTTAAAGATTGATTCAATTCATAGTTGGTTCTTAGACCCACTAACCCACCAAGTTTACCATTGGTATCGTCATATCTCAGGTTCTCAGGTTGTTGCCAAAGAGAGGCTTTTGGAGAAAAGGAAATCGGTATTGCTGATGGAATTTTATAGTCATAGTACTCAAAACTAAGACCAGGAAAGTTTCTTCTCGGGTTACGGAAGTTATGAAGAGTCACAAAGTATTTATGTCTCGGTGTTTTGATAAAGATATTTGCATCCACAGAATAGCCAAATGATGACATGTAGTGCTGCATCATAAAATTATACTTGACCGTGTTCCAGTTGAACTCATGAAAGCCTAAAAGGTAAGGGTTGATAAAGTTGATGTAAGAGAGCTGTGCATTCAGTTTTAGAAATTTGCGTTCTTCATCGGTGAGATCTTCATCCCATCTGTAGCGGTCAATACCGCCACTGTTAACTTCTCCTCGATCTTCATAGGGTTCATCTGGTCGGTAAAGATCGTAGACCCATGCGTTACAATCAAGGCCAGTGAAGTCTCTTTCTTTTAATGTCTCTTCTTCAATTTGCCTATCAATATCTTCTTCTTTCGCGCCATCGCATGCATTCATGTATCCAGTGACACCGAAAGTAGCAAGCCACATCGAACCTATGTTCCATGTCGTCACGTCATCGAAAAAACGATCTTTTGCGAAGGCGCTTATCATTGCTAATTCAGCTTCCATTCCTGCTGAAGATAGTCTCACTTGATCTTCGGGATGGTCTTTTTTGAGTTTAACCAGCTCCGCATCATCTACATGGCTTACCGCGATCGTATCACCTTTACTTTCGGTCACATTAAGAACATCATTGTGACTTGAAATTCCGTTATTGCTCATCACCGCTCGGTGCCACTCTTCGTGCAGCCAGGCCGGATTACCTGGATAGACAAAGAGCATGATATCACCAAAAACAACAGCCAACTTTCCGTACCATGGAAGGTTTCCTTCTTCGTCTTCGAAAGGTAGGCCAATTAAGTAGTTTTGACTGCTAACAACGGTCTTAGTATAAGAAAGTGCTTGCTGCATGGATGGGTTTAAAAGTGGATTACCATTTTTGTTATTATAAGGGGCCTCATAAAAAGGTAAGTCGAGACGGAGCTTGCGCTCTCTCGGGCGATCTTCGCTTATTTGATCTGCTAGTAAGCTCGGAATGAAAAATAAAAACATAGCG
>CAZBDM010000056.1:2423-13878 GCA_964490675.1 uncultured Oligoflexales bacterium | reverse complement strand
AATGTTGAAGATCTATTTAGTTTTTCAATTTCTTCTTCTGAATGTGCAATTAACTCGCTTTGTGAAGCAGTGTCTTTGGTGATTTTTGATACCTGATTGTTGATAGATCTGATATTGTCTTGAATGTCCCTAAAAGAGTTGAGCGCTAAAAATGAGACTTCTTGACCATCAAAAATCGTCTCTGATGTCGAATCGATGATAAGGTTTATGTCTTTGTAGCCAGCGTTGACAATTTTCTGAATGTCGGTAGATGCATCACCACTGGTCAAT
Organism: uncultured Oligoflexales bacterium; assembly: GCA_964490675.1. Lineage (GTDB taxonomy): Bacteria > Bdellovibrionota_B > Oligoflexia > Oligoflexales > JAWKNZ01 > CAZBDM01. The sequence continues at coordinate 13,608 of CAZBDM010000056.1, read as the reverse complement.
GCAAGTTTTCGAATTTGATTTGCAATGACGGTAAAGCCCTCACCGTTTAGGCCAGCTCGGTGCGCTTCCACCGCTGCATTAAATGAAAGAATTTTTGTATTAAAGACAATTTCATTGATATCTTGCGTCTTAGAGTCAATTTCTCTAATCAGTTTCGCCATATTTTTAAGTCTATCATTGGAGTTTGAAATTTTATTAATTGCTCTAATAAGACCGTCAGTCTTCTCATGGCCTTCTTTTGAGATCGAATCGGATTTTTCCACTTCATATTGTGTTTTCTGCGTGTTGTCGCTGGTTTGTTTGACCATGCTTGAAATACTTGCAACCATAGCGGAAGTTTCTTCAAGAGAAATTGATTGGTTTGACGTAGAGTCATAAAGATTCTTACTTGACTGGTCTAGTTCAGTTGATTCGAACTTGAGTTCATTTGATATCTCCTCGACCTCTTTTAGGGCTCTTTCCAGAGGAAAGCTGATATTTTTGGCGAATAAAATGGCTGAAAGAAAAGAAATAGTAAGCATTAGCAGGCCAACAATGATAGTGGTCGACATACCATTCTCGAGGGTTTGGATCACACGCGCTTCGTCTTTAAAGATGTAAAGTTTGGCAGGTAAGCCGAAAACTTCAGTTGGTAGATCAACATGTTTTATCAGCCAACTTGTTGTTTTGTCTTTTGTTGTTTTTTCGAAGCGCTGATTGTGACTCGTCAGATATCTTTTTTCTTTGTTATCTTTCACTCCAATTAGTTGATTATCTATCTTTAAGATTGTTTTATTTCCAAAGGTTTTTTCGAACGTATTAACTAAAGTATTTAAGTTGGTTATTGCGGCCATTACATGACTTAAAAAACCATCTTCATCGAACGAGGGAATAAAAGCGATGCGATAGTTTTTGTCTTTGACGTTTAGATATATTTGCGAGGCTAACTCATTGTCGAAGATCTCATTGAGTGCTTTTTCAAAGCGACTATCCGATTTGATCAGTTCGAGGGTATCAGCGGTATCATTTTCATTTTTGTGATAATTTTTATGGACAAGCTCTTTTTCTTCATCGAATACCAAGGTTCCAAAAAGGCCAAATTCGTTGTGGTATCTGATGTTAAAACCAAGCAGTCGGTCTTCCCAACTTAATAAATTAGGGGGATCTTGGCGAAGAGGAGAAAATGTATCACCGAACGACCAGAATATCAGCGATTGTTGCAAATTAGCACTTGAAAATTCTTCTGTCGAAGAGAACAGGGCGCGGATAAGATCTGCATTTTTTTGATCATTATTTTCCTGGATTTTGCTGGAGATTGCTTGTTGGGCTACAATCGATGCAATGAAAAAGATAATAGCAACAAGCAATATTAAAATTGGTATTTTCACTTTGATGGACAGATTTAAGAGTCGAGAAGTCTTCAATGCTATCAACCTTTTAAAGTGTTCGTCTGACTATAGGAATCTAGTTACTGTTTTTTCTTATGGTCGTAATTGGATTCGTTTGTTAGGTTCGGTAGGCTGTTATAAATATTTAGGCTACCTTTTATTTTTTGATTGATAGCGCGATGAATAGATCAGGAGGTCCAATGATAGAGCACCTTGTTTTATTTAAATTTAAAGAAAGCATAACTGATAGTGATTTGAGGCAAATTATTTCTCATTTGAATAACCTTAAAAATTCAATCGACCAAATAAACGATCTTTCGGTGGGTAAAAATTTTTCTGACAGATCTCAGGGTTATCAAATTGGGTTAAGGGTTCAACTAAACTCACATACCGATCTTGAGGCTTATAGAAATCACAAGGACCACCTTAAAGTTGTTAATGAGATTATCAAACCGAATGTGCTTGCAACAATTGTTGCAGATTATGAATATTAACAGTTTATTTGGTGTTTGTTGGCGATTCGGAAAATGTTATTTCTCAAAAATAATTATACTCTTTCTGTCCACCCACTAAATCTTGAAACCCACCCTCCGAAGTCTTACCCAAGACACCTATAGCTGGGTATGTTTTTCACTTACGCTTTTTAATAGGGACGAACATCATGTTCTCAAGATTGAGTCTGAAGAAGAAACTTCTCGCCGCGTTTTTCATTGTTTTAATGATCACATCTCTCGTTGGTGGGGTTGCTATTAAATCTTTTGTCGATGTGACTAAAGATTTCAAGCGCTATGAAGAAATGAGTGCAGACCTTTCAGAGGTCGGCAAAATCAAAAAAAGCATGGAGCAAGTTGAGGTTTCAGTTCTTGAGTATTTCCTAAAACCGGATGAGAGGAGGTACAAGCTCTATTTGGATAAAGTAGAAGCATTCAAAGCCCAGACTGACGAGAGTAAGGGGAGGGTTAACGAAGAATCTCGCATAGGAATGATAGATGAAATTGTGGATGCTGCGAATCAGTATGAAAGTTTTGCAAATGAGGTTATTTCGAAAGTAAAAAGCAAGGATTCACTGAAAGTCCAGCTTGAAGAGATTGGGCCGGAAGTTAAAGACATCTTGGTAACATTAGCAGACGTGGCAGGATCTGAGAGGAATTTGTTTCTGCAAAAGACGACAGGCCTAGCGCTACAATATTTTATAGAAGCTGATGCGGCAGCGTTTAAGTTCATTTTTTCTGGAAACCAAGATTTTGTAGATATTTACAATACAAATATGTCAGAAGTAGAGCGCTACATAAGGAAAATGAATGAAGACGCTGTCGAAGATGAAGAGACAGAACTTATTGAAGAAATATCAACTGCGGCCAAGCGGTATAGAGATGTTTTCTCACAAATGATGACAGTTAATGAAACCCAGCGTAAGCTCTCACAACAGCTAGTTGAAGCTGTAGGACCATCAGTTTTCGAAGCCGTGGATCAAATTGTAGGAATGATTGAAGAAGAGAAGAGTATCCTTGGTCCGCAGGTCGAGAGAAATAATCAGAGAGCTATGATGATCATTGTCGGAGCTGTCGTGCTTGCGCTTATTTGCGGTATTATCTTAGCTCTTTATCTCGTTAAAGCAATCACTGGTGTTCTTCAGGGTGCAATTTTACAAGCAGAAGAAGGCGCCAAAGAAATCACCGACGCGGTCGATACTTTAAGATCGGTAAGCCATCAACTTTCAAGCAATTCTTCAGAGCAAGCGAGCTCTATTGAGGAAACTTCGGCGTCTCTTGAAGAAATTAACGGTATGGTAGAAAACAACATTTCTCATGCTGAGTCAGCGCTCGATCTTTCGAATCAAGTTAAAGACATTTCAGGGACTGGTAATGAGTCAATGAAGAAACTACAAGAATCTATGGGTCAGATCCTTGCGATGAACGAAGAAATCGTCCAACTTGTACGGGTTATCAATGACATTGGTGAGCGAACCAAAGTTATGGACGATATCGTTTTCCAGACAAGACTTTTATCTTTCAATGCTTCTGTTGAAGCAGAAAGAGCTGGTGAGTACGGAAGAGGATTTGCAGTAGTTGCCCAAGAAGTAGGAAACCTCGCTCAAATGTCCGGTAAAGCTGCAAAGGAAATCGCAGAGATTGTAGAGTCTAGTACAGTTCAAGCAGAAAAAATCGCGCTCAGTAACAAAGAGAAGGTATCTGAAGGAAACAAAATTGTTGCAGAAACAGCGAAGATCCTTCAGGAGGTTGTTGGATCTTCAGTCGATGTTTCTAATGGTTCAAATCAAGTGTTGACGGCCTCGAAAGACCAAGCAAAAGGAATCAAGCAGATTTCAACAGCTATCACACAACTTGAAAAGGCTATGCAGCAAAACACCTCAATAGCAGAACAAACCTCTGCAACCACTGAAAACTTAGGTGAGCAAATCTACAAATTTAACGGAATAATTGAAGATTTGATTACCTTCATGAATGGTGGAAAGCAACTTGCAAAAGCTAATGCAGATGAAACGACTGATCAGCAAGATGGCGAAGTGATTGAAATGGAAAGCTATAAATCACAAAAAGCAGCAGAACAGAGTGAGTGGCAACCGATGGACCTTGCTGCAGGAGGCGATTCGGGTTCTGCAACAAGTGATGAGCCTTCTAATCAGAGTAGTTGGGAAAGCCTTTGACGTCCTCCTCCAGCTAAAGCAAGAAGTTGTCCGCCAACATTCTGATAAACAATATTCCATTAGCAAAAGGGTTATATGTCCTTTTGCTGTCAATTTTTCCAAGCAAATCCTTTTAAATTCCCTCTGACGTCCTTATACTTAAGCTAACCAATATTCATGGTTTTCTTAAGGAGGCTCTTTCATGCAAATCGTGTCATTTCAACCACCCGTTCGCAAACTGATGGGGCCTGGTCCTTCAGACGTACATCCTCGTGTCAGTTTAGCAATGTCTCGACCAACAATTGGGCACCTTGATCCGAAGTTCGTCGGGATGATGGATGAAGCCAAAACGATGCTACAAAAGCTTTTTCAGACTGATAATAAGCTGACTATTGCAGTTTCAGCGCCAGGATCGGCAGGTATGGAAATGTGTTTTGTTAACCTAATTGAACCAGGAGACAAGGTCATCGTCTGTCAAAATGGAGTCTTTGGCGGTAGGATGAAGGAAAATGTAGAGCGTTGTGGAGGAGAAGCGATTCTTGTTGAAGATGAATGGGGAAAGCCCGTTAGCTTAGAAAAGCTTGAGTCAGCATTATCTTCACATAAGGATGTCAAAGCTGTTGGCTTTGTACATGCAGAAACCTCTACAGGAGTCGAGTCAGACGCAAAATCAATAGCTGAGCTTGCCAGAAAGTATGACTGCTTAACGATAGCCGATACCGTGACGTCATTAGCGGGGATTCCCGTACTTGTTGATGAGTGGCGTCTGGACGCCGTCTATTCAGGTTCTCAAAAGTGTCTTTCTTGCACACCAGGGCTATCACCCGTGACATTTAGTGACAAGGCGGTCGAATCGATAAGAGCAAGAAAATATAAAGTACAGAGTTGGTTTCTCGACCTTAATCTGGTTATGGGTTATTGGGGGGGGGAAGCTAAGCGTAGCTACCATCACACAGCTCCGATCAATGCTCTCTATGGACTGCATGAGGCGCTTGTTTTATTGCATGAAGAGGGTCTTGAAAATAGTTGGAAACGACACCGGTTTCACCACGAAGCTCTCGCTTGCGGACTTCAGGCTATGGGACTTGATTTTCTTGTTGAGCAAAGCGCACGTCTTCCACAGCTCAATGCAGTAGTGATCCCACAAGGGGTAGATGAAGCTCTCGTGAGAAAAAAACTACTCGATGACTACGATCTTGAGATTGGTGCGGGTCTGGGGGCGCTTGCTGGAAAGGTCTGGAGAATAGGTCTTATGGGATATAGCGCTAGAAAAGAAAATGTCACATATTGTCTTGCCTCTTTGGAGTCTGTCCTAAGCTCCTTAGGTGCAAAAATTGAGGAAGGTAAGGCGCTTAAGGCGGCCGCAATGTTCTATGAAAATCGATAGTGAACAGTTTGAGAGCGCTTTTAAGCTCCCTTTTTCAAAGCTGCTTATTCTTCGTTATCGTTCTCAATGTTCACCTCAATGTCTTTGTCACAAACGTAAGCATCTTTTAACCAGAGCTTGTCATCTTTTTGTTCGACAAGAAAAGCACACGTGATGTCGACTTGACGATCGTTTTGGTTTGCGATTATTAATTGCACTTCAGAGCAACCAAATTCATCCATATCGAGACATTCGGTCAAAAAACTGAAGTTTTTATATTTCCCAAGATAATACATATCCATGGTCATTAGTTGTTTATTAAGTCTTTCTACTTCTAGCTCACCAATGACTACGCCAGGGTCCTCGTGTCTAGACATAAAATGAAAATACTGCTGGCCTTTGTAAATAAAGATCTCAGCGTGAAGATAGGAAATTTCTTTATCAGGATTTTCGGGTGCTTTGGAGGCATACGCAAGCGCGGACAGTCCTAAGAGAGAGACTAGAATTGGCAGCAGTTTCAACATGATTTTCTCACTTTTTTGGTTTAATTTTAGATATTTGACGACATGATAAATTCTTCATCAGCGAAAGAAAAGCAGAAAAGAAATGATGAAAAAATACGCTTGTTGAGCTATAAAGTCAGAATTGTGATTAGATTTTTTGTAAGGAGGTGAGTCCAATGAAATCTGCTCAAAACAAGTTGATCGTAGGCTTGGGGGTGGGCGCACTCGTTGCCGGTTGGTTTCTGACTAAAAGTTTAGATAAGCCTTCGGCGCCTCCTCTTCCAAAGTTTGATCTGATGAAAGCTTCCCTACAATCACACAGCGGTGAAATGAGTCTTTCAGATGTTCCAGAACCTCTTTTGGTCCTTTATTTTGGCTATACTTTTTGTCCAGATGCATGCCCAACCGCTGTTGCAAAAATGACTCATGCCTTTAAAAAAATGAATCCTTTTGAAGAATTGAAACAGGTCAGGTTTGTCTTTGTTAGTGTCGATCCTGAACGTGATGACCCGAATAGACTAAACGAATATCTTTCCCATTTTGATGATCGATTTCTAGGAGTCACATCTGACCGAAAGACAATTGATCGACTCACCGCAAGACTTGGAGCGGCCTATCATATTCACGAACCTAGCGAGGCTGGTTATTATCTTGTCGATCACACGACAAGGTTCTTTGTTATTGATAAAAATGGTAAACTACTAAGAAGCATTGATGATCACACTTCGATTGATGAAGTGGTTGATGAAATACTTAGGTTAGTTCGGCATTATACATAAAGGAGTTTTGAAATGTTGAAGTCCATTAAGTTGAGCATTTTAGTAGTTGTTAGTTTGTCCTGCACTCATTTTCTGTACGCGAAGCAAGCTGACCAGGTAGAGGTAAGTGATGCAAAAGTCAGACATCTCCCAAAGGTGTCAACTACGACAGCAGCTTTTATGACTTTAACAAATAAGTCTTCGCAAGATATTCTTTTGGTCGAAGCAATGAGTGATAAGGCGAAGGTTGTTGAGCTTCATACTCATAAAAAAGCAAAAGGGATGATGGAAATGATTAAGGTTGACAACATCAAAATCCCCGCAAATGGAAAAGTCGAACTAAAGCCCGGAAGCTTCCATGTCATGTTGATCAATTTGACTAGTCCTACCAAAATCGATGAGGCGGTAAACATTACGTTAAAGTTCTCTGATCAATCGACCAAGAAGATCACTGCTAAGACCATGGATGTCAGAAAACCAATGAAAGATAAAATGCATTGAATTTAATCCAGGGAGGCGAATGTGAGGGGTTATCTTATTTTGACCTGGTTAGCTGTTTATCAGGCTCAACTGTTAGCCGCTCCCCCGCCTTCCCCGCCTCCCCTGCCTGCCGCTGGCCTTTCTGAAAACGATCCAAAACTCGCAGAAAAACTGATCGAAAGAATTGACCAGCTTTTTAGGGCTGACAGCTCTTTTGCAGAAGTAAGTATGGAGATTGAGACTCCCCATTGGAAAAGAACAATGAGAATGAACATGTGGAGCCTCGGCAAAGAAAAGTCTTTTGTTCGTATTCTTTACTCCAAAAAAGACAAAGGAATTAGCACGTTAAGAGTAAAGAAGGAAATGTGGAACTATTTTCCTAAGGCTAAACGAGTGATAAAAGTTCCGCCCTCAATGATGATGGCATCATGGATGGGTTCTGATTTTACTAATGACGACATGGTCCGTGAGACTTCGCTTCTAGATGATTACAATGCTTCTGCTGTAATTGATCAAAAAAAGGCTCATTATAAAATCACTCTGACAGCTAAGAGTGACACGGCATCACTTTGGCAAACGATCACTATCTATGTGAATAAAAATAATTTGATGCCCATCAAGCAGCAATACTACGATGAAAAAGCTCAACTGATCAGAACCATGCAGTTCTCAGATGTTAAGAGTGTTTCAGGTAGATTAATTCCGACGAGAATGGAGTTAATTCCTCAAAACAAAAAGGGCCACAAAACAACCGTAATTTATCAAAAAGCTACCTTTAATCAAAAAGTTCAGGATTCTATTTTTACGCAGCAGAATTTACGAAGAAAAGTCCTATGATTTTTATTTTGAAAATCGGTCTGAGAAATCTCTTGCGGCATAAAAGAAGGACATTTCTGACGCTTTTGACAATGGTCGCTGGTTTTGTCCTCTCCTCTTTCGCTATTTCAATGGCTGATGGAAGCTACGGGCAAATGATAAAGCTTTTAACCGAAGCTCATTCTGGTCATATTCAGATTCACGGTAATGGCTACTTGGAAAAGCCATCGATTTATAACCTTATAAGAGACCCACAAAGCGTCTCAAAATTTGTCGATCGTTACCAATCGGTCGCGGGCTTCAGCAAACGTGTGCTCAGTTATGCAATCGCCTTTTCAGAAGAAAAGTCATCAGGTCTTAAGCTCATCGGAGTAGATGAAAAGCGGGAAGCTCAGCACTTTCGTCTACCAGAAAAGCTGAGTATGGGTAGTTATTTCAATGAAGGCACACAACAAAAAGAAGCACTTCTTGGATTTTCGGCTGCTCGCATTCTAAAAGTTGTACCTGGTGACGATATATTTCTTATATCGCAGGGAATTGATGGGTCCATTGCTAATGAACAGTTTCGGGTCATAGGTATCATAGGATCTGATAACAATGGATATCACGCTATGTCAATGATTACTCGCCTAACAGACGCTCAAGAGTTCTTGTCAATAAACGATGAGATTCATGAAATTGCCATTATCTTGCAAGATATAGACGTCTCTTCGGTTTTATCTCAGAACATGGCAAGAGCATACAGAGGAGATCAAAGTTTAGAGTTTTTACCTTGGGAAAAGGTCGAGGAAGACTTTTATAAAAGTATGACAGCAGATAAAAGAGGCAACTGGATTTCACTTGTCATTATTATGATTGTTGTGCATTTGGTCGAATGCTTAGCTGAAAGATTAGGAAAGGGCTTATAAAATGAATATTCTTTTTTTGTGTGTGGCAAACTCGGCACGTTCTCAAATGGCTGAAGGTCTAGCTAGAACACTCTTTAAAGACAAGGCGAAAGTACTGAGCGCCGGTTCTGAGCCAAAAACGGTTAATCCTTTTGCTCTTAAGGCGATGGCAGAAGTGGATGTCGATATAAGTGATCAGTTTTCAAAGTCGATAGATAGTGTCCTTAGTGACGATATTGATCTTGTAGTCACTCTTTGTGCAGACGAAGTTTGCCCCACTGTTCCGCTTAAAACAAAAAAGCTACATTGGCCTTTCCCAGATCCAGCCGCTGTCGATGGAACAGACTCTGAGATTCTTGAGAGTTTCAAAGAAGTTCGAGAAGCGATCAAAGAGAAATTGATAGAATTTGGAAAAGCTCAGGGTTTGATTTAAAAAGATAGATATATGTCAGACCATTCAATGCCGATCTAAGCAGAATTTTACTAGTAGACTTCTTTTATATCTGTCCCATTTTGACCGACTTTTAAAGTAAGGACACAAAAGGGGAGAGTTATGAAGTTTACTTTCAGTTATCTTTTGATCGCATCTTTTGCGATTTTTTCTAGTATCATTTACGCGACTGAAAATCCTCACGAAAAAGACCAACAAGCAAAAGCAGCGTTTCGAAATCTCCACTTCTTTTCGGGGGGGCATGGTATGCACATGGCTCCCAATATGATTGAAGTTTATTTCAAGAATAAAGGTAGAAATAAGGGTTTTTTGCCTCTCGTTTCTGTTGCAGAAAATATTGCACAGAATCGATGGGGGTTTCAAACCACTTCTAACGGCATCGAAGGTCTGTATAGCGTAGACTATAAAGATATGAAAGTTGGCGTTTTAGGTTGCGTGGCTTGTCACGGAGGAAAAGCCGCAGGGCGCTATTATGTCGGGCTTGGTAATAAAAATATTGATGTTCTTCGCATTGCAAAAGACACTCAAAAGATTCAAAAAATTTGGAAGGTCATTGGGCGTGCTAAAAATGATAAATCCGACGATTATTTAGCGGTAGAGCAATCAGCTGCAAAAATGGCGAAGTATTTATCAGATGAGCACCTAGGAAACCTTACTCAAGGCCTTGTCCCCGTTTCTTATATAAGAGCTTGGTTTTACAGGAACGAGGACTTGCCAACAGATCGCATCACTACCAAAGGGCAGGTGAAAGTTCCAGCTCTTTGGGGTTATGGACTTAAGAGGTTTGCTGGTCAGTTTTGTGACGGTTATGGAGATGGAGAAGAAATAGGTTGGGCAGTGGCTGTTGAACTGGCCTCTGGACAGTCTGTCGATAATGTCAGAGCCTATAAGGAAAAGGTAGAAAAGGCTGAAGAGCTTTTTAATGATTTTCTACCTCCGCCATATCCTTTTGAAGTTGATCATGAAAAAGCTGCGCAAGGCAAAAAGCTTTTTGATCGAACCTGTGCGAATTGTCACGGTACTTACGAAAAGGATGAAAACGGCATTCCCCTATTTAAAGAACCTAAGTTTATCTCGTGGCAGATCGTTAGAACTGACCGAGATCGACTGGACGGAAACACTTCAGAGTTCAATCAGCTTGTCGAAAATAATCCTCTCAGTGATTTAATTAAATATCATAGACGTCCGGCAGGGTATTTTGCTCCGCGACTTGAAGGTATTTGGGCGAGATTCCCCTACCTCCACAATGGATCCGTTGCGACCATCAAAGATCTACTTTCACCAGCAAGTGAGAGACCGGTGGTCTTTTCCCTTAAGAATGCTGGTGAAGCTGAACGTTTTGACCAAGAAAATCTCGGTCTGACCCGACCAGAAAGAGGCACTTCAAAAGAAAGGTCTTTAATGCGCAAAGCAAAACGAGGAAGGAGAAATATCTACGATACGGCCCGACTAGGCCATGGCAACCAAGGCCACGAATTTTTTACTCACCTCGGTGATCAGCAAAAAAATCTACTCATCGAATACTTGAAGACACTATGAAAAAAGGCTGGAGAAGTTACTTCTCCAACCCATCCTATAGAGCTTACTTTCTAATGATCACCCTGTGAGGGGTGTGTCTTCGGTGAATGACTTTTTGCCGGTAAGGACTCTGGTTATAGACTCTTACTGAGTGACGAGGTCTTTTGTAGATCATCACAGGCTTGACGGCTGGCCTAGTGACAATGATTCGAGTTGCAGGGCTTCGACTAATAGTTACAGTATTATAGCGTGGCCGCTCGACTTGCACCTGATGGTGACGTTCAATAACAACTGTTCGAGCTGGGCGATGATGTTTAAACACAATGGTTCTTGCTGTTGCTGTTCCTGCGAATAGTAATCCTGTCATTAATACTAAGATGTATTTCATGTCT
>CAZBDM010000056.1:0-2413 GCA_964490675.1 uncultured Oligoflexales bacterium | reverse complement strand
AATGGGTTCCAGTGAACCCTACGCTCTTTAGAGCAATAGCCATGCCACCAAAGTTTTGAAATTTACCTAATAAAATCAAATGACTGGACAAGTCCTCGATTGCCACTTTTGGCAGGGAAGCCAATTTGGGCACGAACCAAAAAGACACAGGATGAGGTTATTCTCAATCTGAGAGGATTAAGATGATGAAATTATTACACTAATTTTGAGGTTAAGGTTGGCACTGTAGTTGCTCTAATGGAGTCAAAAGGAAATGGTGGATGCCACATAATTAAGGGAGAAAGATAATGAATAAGATGAGAAAGCTTTTAGCCATGTTGTTTGCGATACATCTATTAAGTGCCTGCGGAGTCGAGGTACATGCTGAATCAAGCGTCAGTTCAACATCACCTCGTTACCTTGAATATACGGTTCTAATGGAAACAGACCGTAATGTTTTTGAAGAGCTTGCAGCAGACTGTATCGACTTTTCTTATATTCAAGATGATGGTGCAATTTACGTTGATGACTGGGATGAAAGCTTGGAGTTCTTTTGGATTTTAGATCAGGATCTTTTGGATGTTGGACTAAAAGAAAACGGATACCAGGTAAGTCAATCGACATATCATCGCAGCTTTTTTAAACGCAATGAGGTCTCTCAAGAGGTCATTTCAACTAATGGTCAACGTTATCTTACTGAAATTAAGAGAGATTCCTTTTGCCGTTAAACCTCACTAAATAGGCTCGTTGACTCATCAAAGAGCGAGCCTTCCCCTACCGGGTCCCATCCGAACAAAAAATATGCAATGAATTTAAATAATTTCCTACAAGCATTGAAAAATCTATAAAAACCTCTTTTTTGATATAGATTTTTAAGGTAAGGATCATCCGGACTGCTTAAGAAATAATTCGAATCTTTAGAAATTATAAAAGGCGTGAGGGACTTATGAGAAAACTATCATTCTGCATAAAATCTATATCATTTTTTCTGATCTTTCAGAGTTTGAGTTGCGGCGGATCAAAAAGTTTCGACATGCAGTCACAGTCTCAATTGAGCGTAGCCCCTTTTCTTGCCGCTAACGATCAATTAACTTTAGCGCAAGACTTCTGTCCTAGCGCTGATGGTTTTCATCTTGGTAACGCAGTTGTCATGGCTTCCTTAGCCAGTGCAGCCTATAGCGATATTCATGATATTGCCCCTCTTCTTCGTGATATGGGTTTTGGTTATCAAAGAAGTTCCAAAACCAATGCTTTAGTCGAACAGCTGGTGAAAGATGGCGCGGCCCTATCTGCGATTCACGGTTATTACGAAGATATCGTTCCCATTCAAGAAGAGACCGCTGATGGTGTTTCAATAGATTATTACAAGGCACATTGGAGTATTAAGGACTACATCGAAAAAAAGATGGATTCACCTTACCGTAAGGGTGGATCACTTATTCAAACGATTGCGAAGATGCACGGCATCGCTCCTGAGCAAGTCGATGGGTATTTAAGAAGAGAGCTTTATCACTACAGGCGCTTTCGCGAGTATACTCACGTTGATCCCTCACCTCTTGTTGAGCGGGTTATTTCGCCAGAGTTCAACATGAATCGCCCCATTGCGATTTATTGGAGTCGTAAATCAACCGGTTCAGTGCTTTGTCCGATCTTGCGTTCTTTGTTTCTTGGCAATCCTGAAAAGTGCGATATGGCTTATGACTCGCAACTCTTTTGGGCGGAAGATGCAGATACTGTCATTGTTTCCTTTCGGGGTACCGAGCTAGAAAACGGTCTAGCGGACGTTGTAACCGATGCATCCGCTTATCAGCAGGATATTAGTGGGTGGTATCCAGCTCATAAGCGCTCACAGTTTGATCGACAATCGGTTCTCCTTCATGGGGGCTTTTTAGCCGCGGCAGATGATATATGGGACGGTTTTTTATCTGAGAAGTTAAGGAGAGCGAGAGGTAAGAAAATCTTCTTTACCGGCCACAGTCTTGGCGGAGCTTTAGCGACAATCCTTGCTTATCGGACCTTAAAGAGTGATGAAATAATATCTGGCTCCCATCGCGCAGAAGTGAAAGGTCTTTACACGTTTGGCTCCCCAAGAGTAGGCGATGAAGGCTTTAAAAGAGATTTCGAAAGACTTGCCACAGAAAACCAAACCGTACTGGCGCGTATAAGAAACGGAATTGATACGGTCACAAGAATTCCTTCCGATTATTTTAAGTTTTATGACAGGGAGTACCAACACGTTGGTCAGTATTTTTATCTTGAGGACGAGTCCTTTGGAGGCAAAGGAAATCCTTCCTTTCAAGAAGACGGAATTTATCTAGGTAAGGTTTCTTATTACTTGAAACCACGAATAAAGCTATTTGTCGCAAACGATCAGAAGTCTCGTCGACAGTCTTCGATCTCAGCTGTACAGGTGACGACAAGACCAGTGGGTTTT
>CAZBDM010000055.1:0-13887 GCA_964490675.1 uncultured Oligoflexales bacterium | reverse complement strand
GCGTAATGAATGCCTTTAACCACAAGGGGAAAAACCCCTTAATGCAACAGCATTGGAAGCAAAGAATGAGGATTTTAGCCGACATCTGTCAAATTTTTTTACGGTCAAAACATTACCGTCAACCTCTCACCAGCCAAAATAATCTTGTATATACTTAGGGTTAAATGAATATTTGATTGTAAGAATTGTTTGGCATATCGATTGCTTTAGTATTCTCGAAGATGAATGCTTTGGAGGCGGACATGAAATTTCTTATAACATTATTATTCGCTTTGTTAGCGGCAGGCTGTGATGATGTTAATAGTAGCGGTAATGATCGTAGAGAATATAACTCTGACGATTACGCAATTGGTGAAGCTCAGTGTGAAACAATCGAAGGTTATGCTTGCTTTGCAGGGTTGATTCCTGATTCGGGTTTGCGAGTAAACTCGAGAACGATGAATAGCCCTGAAGAACTGTATAATTATATCTCTGCTGAAGTTAAAAAAGTTGTTGGGGAAAGTACAGATGTTACTGTCAACTCAGATCGAATAGCGTTTAAAGACGGTTTTTTAGGGATTTTACGCAGCAAACAAAGTCGCGACCTTGATGAAAGAGAGATTTCCTACAATGGTATACTGAGATTTGATCGTATAAGACCAGACCTCTACGAGTTTGAACTCTATAAGTATATTGAAGTGAGCATTAACCGAAACGTTAATCCTCAATCTCCTTACTCAAATGACAGATATTGTGCAAAAATCTTCGGAACAGATTCATTGCCGTTAGGTATCAATGAAAGACGTGGTTATTTACCAGTAACACCATTTTCTTTAGAAATTTTGCAGTTTCCCTGTCCTCGCGATGTTCTTAATCAATGGGCGCCCCTTCCTTGAATCTTACAAAATTATTACTATGCTCAGCTAATCTTGCTAAATCATCCAATTTTATCTGTATTTTTAAAGATGTTTCCTTTGATTGACGAACCCCTCCAATGGCAAGGGAAGGTTTTTTCAAAGGGCGAACCATCATGTCTCATAGATCACTTAAGTCAATCGTCACTATGATAGTTTTTAGTGGACCACTACTTCTTGCTTGCGGTCTCCAAACAGACGCAGAGAAGAGGAAATCGACGAAGACGGAAAGGGAAGTCACAGAAACAGAAGAAACTAAGCTATCAATTGAAGCTGGAGCTGCAAAAGGTACCGAAGTCATCATTCCCCCCGGAGCATTGGCTGTGGGATCTTCTGTCAGTGTCGAAGCAACCGACACCCCCTCAGAATTTAGCGCACTCGAAGACGTAGGTGAGGCTTCAGCGGCAATAGAAGTGGCTGCGATCGACCCCGATGGTAATCCCGTCACAGAACTAAGCACTCCGATGACCATCCAAATCCCCTACGGCGGCGAAACATCTCTTTTACAAGTTGAAGAGAGCGAGGATAATTTATGCGCTCTTCTTAAATCTGATGCAGGCTTTTTTCTTTGGCGCAGAAGTTCTTTAACGATCGACTCAGCCAGCAAAAAGGCTTCATTCAAATCAAAAAATCTTGGCGTTTTTCAACTCGTTTACTGCGGAACAGAAGAACTAGAGGGATTTGCTGACGCAGCTGCAAGTGGTGTATCGAGTGATAAAATTTCACTTTCATTGAGCTTTGATAGCGACAAATTTGGCTTTGGTGCTGATCAGATCTGTCTTTTCATTGGCAGGGAAAGCACTTCAAGCACGTCTTCTACAGAGTCAGAAACATCCGACGATCATGATGGGGGGCCGGATATCGGCGTTATTATCGCTAGTGGAAAGTTTGAACTTTCGTCAGGAAGCCAGGATTTAAGCCTTGAGTACGCATCTGAAGCCTTAGCAGAGGACGAGACAGCCTACGTTATCCTGCTTAATCAAAATAGCGATCAACCATGCGATTTTACCGTTGGTGAATCCCTAGATGGTGAGAAAGAGAGTGAAGAGGGAGACGTTCAGTTTAATCGCGCCCTTGTCTTCTATACAAGTGGCAAAAGCTTAGCAGCAAATGAGCTATCGGGAACAATGGGAGATGGTTTTTGGAAGGTCAAATCGGTTTATGTTGAAGTTGGCGTTCCTAGTAGTTCTCCTGTAACAACGGCAACGGCTAAAGACGTCGATCTCTGTTTTGAATCAGGAAGTGAGCAAGCAAATGCCTTCTCAGCAACTTCTGCTTCGATCACAGGCTCAGATGAAAAGATAAACGACAACACGTCGCTTGAAATTCTTTATCCAGCCGGAGCTGTTGATTCCAGTTTCGGAGTGCGTGCTTTCGTTGGTGCAGATTGCTCTACCGGTGGGCCTAACGAAGACGGTTCCAGTAATTTTGAACCCTACGAAGTGAACTGGCAAAGTCCAAATGATGGCGAAACCCTCTATCTGACTCCAGTAAAAATGAAGGTCCCACAAGGCACCGGAGACCTTTGCCTCGGCCTCAAAGACGGCGAAGGCAACAACAATGTCGCCACTTGGAGAGTCACCGTTGGCCAGGAATATCAAGCTTTTGTCCCCTATAATACTACAAAAACAAACAGCTCAGGTATCCCTTTATATGATGCAAAATTGTTTTATAGTGACAACTGTTTTAGTGAAGCAACTGACAGTTCCTCAACGACTCCCCCTATTGATATAGTTGATCAGGAACTCGATGAAACGTTCTTTTATTAGACAGCATTAATCATTTCCATAAGCTTTTCTTCACTCCAAAGCTGGACACCAAGTTGTCTAGCTTTTTTTGCTTTTGATGAGGTCGATTCGGGATCAGCGATGATCAATGCGTGAGTGTTTTTTGAAACACTTGAAGAAGTCTTGCCACCTGCTTTTTTGATATCCTTTTCAATTTCGGAACGCCCCCTTGACATTGTACCGGTAATGACAAAACTCTTACCACTTAATGGCAGCCCTTCCGTATTTACTGACTCATTTTCGGGAGCCTTTGGTCTAACGCCAGCTTTCAGAAGTTGATCAATATCTTTTTTCTTATCAGCCAACCCATCGATGATTTGCTTTGCTGTTTTTTCTGCAAAACCATCGATCGCTTCAAGATCTTCAGGCTTGAGCTTAAAAAGCTCTTCGATGGAAGGATGGTGCTCGAGAAGATTTTCCCAAGTCACAAGACCTGCTCCTTGAATACCGAGCCCGTTGAGAAAGTTAGCAAGGGGCATAGTCTTGCTGGCTGCGATGTTATCAAATAACTTTTTTGCCATTTTGTCTTTTACGAGAGGAATCTGTTTAAACTCGTCGACACCCAAGCGATAAAGGTCTGACATATGGCTGACCAAACCGATCTCGATAAGCGGCAAAAGCCTTTTTTCACTGAGATCATCAATCTCAGCACATTTAATCCAATTAAGAATTGTTCCTACTTGCTGAGCCGGGCAGCTTTCACGGTTAGGACAGAAAAGTCTTACATCATCAAATTCTAGTGAGCTCTTGCAGGATGGGCAAGCTTCTGGCCACTTGTAGTGACCTTCTGCTGGTTTGACGACCTGAAGGAACTTTGGGATCACTTCACCTGATCTGACAATTTCTATTTCGTCCCCTACTTTTAAGTTAAAAAGTTTGACATGAGCTGCATTATGCAGCGTGACATTGGTGATTTTTGCTCCACTAAGATAGGTCGGTTCAATAACAGCAACAGGAGTCACAATCCCGAGTCTTGAAGTAGTCCAAGTAAAATCATTAATTTTAACCTCAGCGGTCTCTCCTTGCCACTTAAAAGACATACGATATCGCGGATGATGCGATGTGGAGCCAAGCTCTTCAAAAAGAGCGTTATCGTTATAAGAAAAGACGACGCCATCGATACCGACGTCACCTTGCTCCATATAGCCCTTTGCAAACTCTAAAAACGACTCTACCGCTGCTGGCGTCTTGATGAGCTTATGATCAGGGACTTTAAAGCCGGACTTTATCAACCACTGGAATTTTTCTTCCTCTGTTTTAAAAGGAGACCGTCCATCACTGTGTAAAACATCAAAGGCAAAAAAGTTGAAGTGACGTGCCAACTCTGTGTATTGTTTGCGACCTAAAATACCTGCCACGGTGTTACGTGGATTGCTCGGCTTTTCAAGTTTTAGCTGATCCATTTCTTTTGAAAGTTTAAGAAACTGACTTTCGGAGCAATAGAGCTCTCCGCGAATTTCAACTTCTTCTTTAAAATTAACCTGACCAGCGCAGTCGCTGACCCACCGCACCTTTTCAGTTACAACCTCACCGACTTTGCCATTACCCCTTGTTTTTGCTAAGACCAACTTTCCGTCTTGGTAAACAAGACTAAGACTGTTGCCATCAACCTTTAAAGTCGCCATGACAGGACGATCAGAAATCCACTGGTTGAGTTCTTTAAGTTGATAGGTTTTAGCTAGAGAAAGCATTGGAATCTTATGCTGGGCCTTTTTTCCTGTGCCACTAGGTTCAGCACCAACAATCTTGAGAACCGGATGGTCCGCATCAAGCTTTCTTAGACGATCTTCAAGAGCATCGTACTGCTGATCTGAAATCTCAGGGTTACCGGAGTAATAGGCTCTTTTATGATGAAGAATTTTCTCAGCTAGTGTTGAAATGTCATTCTGTCTTTTCGATACCATCCCATATTCCAAAATCGTCTATTTTTTTTGCCAAACGTTAATCAATTCTTGCTCAATTGCAGATTTCTCATTTTTATTCTCGCGACTTTCCCCGTAGACAAGTGAGAATCCAGGTTTAAAAAGATTTTGTAACTCTGCAATAGTGAGACAATATGGAGGACCTTTGACCTCTGGATCAAGCTGAGTAAAAGTAATTGACATAAATAAACCGCCTGGTCTTAAGCGAAAAAGGCAGCTTTCGTAAAAGGGTTGTCTAAACTCAGGACGAAGCGCACACAACAGCGCGCGATCAAAAATAGCATCATATTTGTATTGTTCCTCTTTGAGAGGATTTAAAACATCAACGTGGCTAAACCCAAGACCACTGACGCCCTCATAAAGAATCTTTGCCTTTTCTAAAGCTTCCTCAACAAAATCACAGGCTGTCACCTGATAGCCACTTTTCGCCATAAAGGCTGCGTTGTGTGCCCGACCACAGCCAGGTACGAAAATATGATGCCCACTCTCTAATCCTGCCAGTTCGATGGCCTCCTTAAGGAGATCCTCCAAATAGGGATGCGGACCATTTTGGTCCCACGGTTGCCGCTCTTCCTGCCACTTTCCTCGCCAAAACTCGGGATCTTCGCTACTCTTTTCATGCGTCATTGCTGCTCCCACGGTAAAATCACTGCCCAGTATATCCGAAGGTAAAGACTCCGCCAACGACTCCGGCTTCACAGCTAAATTATTTGGCTATCTTCGCTTTTCAGTTCATAATAGGCTTGAACCTGATCTGTAGATTTCTTTAGGAGAATTTATGTTCCCCTCCAGAGGCGTTTTTTTTCTTCTTATATTGTGTTTTCACGTTTCTGCCTACGCGCAATCGTCTCGTCAGAAAGAGGTCGGAAAACTCGTTATTGGTAGCATCCTTCCCCTGAGTGGACCACAAGCTGACTATGGTAAAGAAGCTCTAGCGGGAATAAAACTGGCACTCGATCACCTTAAAAAAACCGACCCAAAATTAGCGGCGCTTATCTCGGTCATGTCATCTGACGATCAATCCCGTCCTTCCCAAGCAACAAAAATAGCCAACGATTTAATTACAAAAAATCGAGTCTCTGTCTTATTCGGATCAGTAACCGCAAGTTCGACCATCGGTATTGCAAAAACCGCCCAAAAGTATCGCAAACCTCTAGTGTCGCCCGCCTCTGATTTAGGGAATCTCACTTCAATAGGAAGCTTTGTCTTCAGCAGTTGCGTATCCGCAGGCTTTCATGGACAAGCTTTAGCCCACTTCACAGTGAGATACCTTGAGAAAAAGTCGGTCGCCATCATGACCGACAACAGCGCCTATTCAAAGGCCGTCACAGATGCTTTTAGCCAATCTTTTAAGGCACTTGGAGGTATGGTGATCCATCAAGAAGAAGTCGATCGGAAAGCGACGAAGTTTAAAGTTCAACTTAAGAAAATCTCCAGTTTCCGACCACAAGCCATCCTTTTTCCGTCTTTCTACCAGCAGTCAGCATTGGCGATCAAACAAGCGAAACAAATGGGCATTAATATTCCCTTTCTTGGCACAGATGCTTGGAATCACCCTTCGTTTGTCGCAGTTGCTGGTAAGAGCGCCAGCGAAGGACACTACTTTTCAACACATTTTAGCGCGGTCCCAAATAGTCAGTTTGTCAACGATTTTATCGAGCGCTTTAAACTTGAAAACCGCCGTGTTCCGAGTGCTTTGGCAGCTATGACGTTTGATGGAATATTGATGATAGCCGACGCTTTTAAGAATGCGCGATCGAACCGTTCCACTCCCCTGGCGAAAGCCTTAGGGACCATTAGAAATAGCCAAGGACTACTTGGCAAGTATAATATGAGCAAATCACGTTATCCTATTAAGCCACTGGTTATCTTAAAAACAGGAGCACAAGGCGCTCAATTCAACACACTTCTAAATGTAAGCGACCAAAAAAGTTAAATGCTTCCTATCTCGCTCTAGCAACCGTTCAAGATAAGGAGCCTCTATGACCACAAAAGATCTGACAATCGCTGAAACGATCTCAAACAATGTGAAATCTCTCTATGAGAGTCATCCTTATCCTCATTACCCGCTTTTATTTCGCCCTCAGTGGCATCAGTCTGTCTACAATAGTTCCTACTTCGCGCATGCTCTTAGTATGCATCAAGGAATAAAGAGTTATTCAGGAGCTCTTCGAAGAAAGAATATTCTTCTTGCTGGAAGTGGTGAAATCCAACCTTATGTCATGAGAAAATGGGAGCCCGCTCATCATCAACTCTTCTGTGTCGACTTATCTAGCGCGAGTCTCAAACGCGCAAAGATGAGGCTTCTTTTGAACAAGCTCCCAACGCGCTATTTCACTCAGGACATTGAGCAATTCCTCGAAGACATGGCTCAACAAAAGATTTTTTTTGATCACATAGACGCCTATGGTGTCCTTCATCACCTAGCAAACCCGTCAAAGACCCTTCAGCTTATGGCCGATCAGCTTAGTGAAGGAGGAACGATGCGCCTCATGGTCTATAACGCCCACGCCCGCCACTGGATCCATAACCTTCAGAAGGTTTTTCATCTTTTGAAGATCGATTACGGCAAAGCAGAAGACCTTAAATTAGCCTACGATCTCACTACAATTCTTAAACGCTATTCTCCCTACTATCGTCAAAAATTTACTCAGATCGGCGAACGCACACTCGCAAATAAATCACGATTTATTGACACTTTTCTTCACTGCAGAGAACTAAGAACAACGATAGAGCAATGGTTTGAGATTTTTTCCGATTGCCAACTTGAACCCATAGGAATCATCGATCGTTATGGCGAACTCGACGACTTGACAAATCCCATGTGGCACAGCCCAACAGCCTCTCAGCTAAAGGAGCGTACCGTTGATTTAAGATTTGAGAATAATCTTGAAATTTTTTTGAAGCGCACAACAGAAGAAATCCGGTCACCTTATCCGACGCTAAAGCGTTTTTCTTTGCGACTTACCCCTCCCCCTTATCTTTGGTTTTCCTTTCCAGAAACAAGACAGATAAGCTATCTTTTAAGAAGAAAAATCTGGTCAGTGTTCCTAAATCACGTCTTTAATGACCAGCATGTCACATGCGATAAATATGCATCTAAGCTTGCTATTAAAACGCTCATGCGGCTTGCAAGATTAGGGGCGATACTCCCTAACATGGTGAAAAGCGACAGCCTGAGAGCTCAACTTTCGCTGCCGATTGAAGACAGCATGGCCACCCCGAAGGAAGAACCCATCGGCCTGTCTGACGAAGAGTCTCTCAAGGACTATTTAACGACTATAATGACAAGAAAAAATCTCAAAAAAGAAAGATATCTCAATCAAATCCTCAATCGACTAAAATCAACTAACGTTGTTTGATGCTAGATAATTTTATGTGAAGATATGTCTTTGCCTGTTTATCTTTCTTTTCATATTCTAGAAGGGGAATTGCGTGCTCATGACTGCGAATCACCATCGAACTTAAACTTGGACTTTCAACTAAAATACCAAGACCTTCCCACCCTCCTACACGCATTTTATCAACTACCACCAAGCTGCTATTATCTTTGGAACTGCGTGGCATTTTACTCTTTTTGTAGGTTGTTTTAGCAGCCATCCAAATCCATTCAAACTGCACCAACGTATTTAAAAATGCCGAAACTAAGAGATCTTTGTTTTTCACTTCTGGATCGTCGATTTCATTGAGATATCTCGGTAGCCAGATCGATGCTTGCTTGCGGTATCGTCGTCCTTTTAATTCTAAATTCAACTGAGCCTGACGCTCTGAAATTTTGATAACAGTTGCTGTCACACTGACTTTGTAGCGCTTACTCTTTTCTGCATAAGTCATAAGAAACTTGTAAACCTCCCCGAGCCTAAGGGGTTGATGGATAACTTGACTATCAATAGAAGTCAGTGGTTTTATAGCGCTTTGATGGACAGGTTGGGAGAGCTGGACCATGACTATGGAAACGATTCCTAACATTGCAAGTGCTGCTACAACTGCAGGCGCAACAACTGTCTCACTACGCAGGTGGTATCTAAATCCCTGAGCAAACAAAAAGGCATGGAGGAGTAGTGCTAAAGAATTCAGTATCCATGAAAAAGGTAAAAGCACTGATAGGATAAGAATAGGTGTGACCATAAAGTCTATAAAGGCCCCCCAAACGAGGAGATCTTTGAATGACTTTTCTTTTGTGACAAAAAGTTTTGCAAACCCAACCCACACCAAGGGGCTGAAAATCGCTCCGATAATATATAAGCTACCACTGATTGAATTAGCAAATTCACTCTGCAGGCTAAGCAGCAAAATGATCAAAACCGTTCGCACAAAAGCAAAGCCAGCGAAGATTTCTCCGTCAAGATATCTAGGGTAACGATGTTCATAAAACCAGAATTGTTTAACGAGACTTCGATAGCCATCGCTCAATATGGTCAAGACGTCTATGAATCGATCCAAAATAGCCTCTAAAAAACCTTACTGCTTCTTTAGCCTAGCGCGTGACAAAAGGTCGAAAATACAAAATCAAACGTAAATATTCGATTTTTAATCGGTTATAGACTCGAAAAGCTTGAAGGCAGGGAGATTTAATCTTTTAACAAATCAGGACGATTTCTTTTGGTTTTTTCTAATGCTTGCTGTTTTCGCCAACGTTCGATTTTCTGATGATTCCCAGATAATAAGACTTCAGGCACTTTGACACCTTCAAAGACCTGCGGCTTTGTGTAAATAGGATACTCCAAAAGCCCATTCATTCCGTCTCCAAAAGAATCATCAAGGGCACTCTGATCATTGCCCAAGACGCCTGGAATCAGTCGTAAACATGAATCGACCATCATAAGGCCGGGAAGTTCTCCACCAGAGATTACGAAATCTCCAAAAGAAACTTCTTGGTCTACGTAAAGATCTACAAATCGCTGATCGATGCCAGCAAACCTTCCGCAAATAATGACGACATGGTTATTCTTGGCGATGGTGTTTTTAGCGAGATCAGCCGTCCAAGGTTTTCCACCAGCTGAAGGCATAAGCACATAAGGGGACGAGATGGTTTGCAAGGCAGCCTTAAGGGGCTCCGGCCGCATCACCATGCTGTCTCCACCACCGTAAGGGGTATCGTCAACAGAACCATGTTTATCCGTTGCAAAATCCCTCAAGTTTAAGACTTCTATGGTCGCTAAGCGCTTTTTAATGGCGGAAGAGAAGACGCCAAAGTCAAAATAAGCCTTTACAAATTCTGGATGAATAGTGACAAACGTAACTTTAATCATGACAACCTTTGCTACTGCCAGAGCTCTTCTAAGGTTTTTGACGGTACGACAAGCTCAATACGTTCATCAGTAGCGACAAAGTCCATCATAAAATAATGCGCTACAAATGGTAGCGACGCTTGTTGATCGGCTTTATTTTTGATGAAAACAACATCGCTAGCACCGTAATTCTGGATATCACAAATCTCACCCACATAAAGATCGTTGCAATCGAAGACCTTTTTGCCTATCAAGTCATGCCACAAGTATTCTTTGTTGTTGTCTAGCTTGACTTGTTCTCTTTTCACCCAAATCGCTTTACCGTTGAGATGAGATGCAGCTTCACGATCTTGGAGCTTATCGGTTATCAGTAGGCTGCGTCCAGACTGGGTCTTTTGAGAGAGAATTTTATGAAGGGGAGCTTCGCTAGGATCATCACCGATCACAACTTGATCGTACTTCTGTTCGAAAGGCTGATCGCGACCAGATACGTAGAAGGCCCCTTTTATACCCTGGGGCCGACCAACAGTTCCGACTTTCAACCAATTCTGACGATCTTTCGCCATTGGTTTGCGATCCACTTAAGCGTTGAGCCTAAGCTTTTTCTTTTTTAGCGGTGGTTTTAGAACGCTCAAGAACGATTTTTTTGTTTCTGAAGAGCTTCGCTGTTGTAGAAGAGAGCTGTGCGCCGACGCCGTACCAATGCTGCAAGCGCTCTGTCTTTACTTCAATCACAGAAGGCTGCGTATTGGGATCGTAATAACCCAGTTTTTCGATAAAGCGACCGTCGCGGGGAGCTCTGCTGTCCGCTGCGACAATGTGATAAAACGGTTTGTGAGTTGATCCGTGTCTTTGCAGTCTGATGCTTACTGCCATTTTTTCTCCAACTTTATAGGAATAGGGTTAATGATCACATGCCAGACGCTTGGCGTAGACCCAATTTCTTAACATTTCGCACGACATTTTTCTACCAAAAAATGAAAACATATACGCATCGAAGGCTGTCTCTTGACCTAGGACGCCGTCAAGGTGAATACTGATGAAATTAAAGTGATTTCTCGCTCTAATCACAATAAAGGTTCAAGCATGACAGCGATTCGTAAAACAGCTATTACCCTAATAACTTTATTAAGTTTTTTCTCCATGAATGCGAGCCTCAAAGCAGCCAATTTTGCAGTGGAAGGGGTTCTTTCATCAGATTTGGAAAATAGCCCGTCCTTGACTCTTACAATCACCGTCTCCAATCTCACCGGCCTTACCAAAGAAGGAGACGAAAACTATAAGGATTTTCTAGAAATCATCCTCACCGGTTCTGATACTAACAAAGCTATCCAAACCCAGCCCGGAGGAACAGATGATGAAAAAAATAAAAAGTTCTACTGGAATCGCTCAACAACGACCGAACCCACCCCAGAAGACGAGGACGGTGATACGCAAAAACTGGTCTTTAAAAATGTCACCGTGCTGCAAAACACCGTAGAAGGGGCAGGAAAGTTTACCGACATCGTTTCAGATGGCACCGTTAAACTGAAAGTCCAGTACAACGGCGAAACAAGTGATGAGTTCACCGTTGAAACCGTCAACGCCATCCCTAACGAAGCCCCGTCACAACTCAAAGTAAAATCAACAACTTCAAAGACAATTAAAGTCTCTTGGGAGGTCAAAGAAGAAATCAGCTATACAGATGGCAAATCAAGAAGCAGTGGAGATGTCATCGTCGCTCTTATTGACCAAGACGCTCTTGCTGCAGCCAGTGTTTCTCTAGCATCTGCTGCATTGATAGCAAACACGGAAGATGGCTCGACTTCAGGTGGAAATTGCACATTTTCTCTTCCAACCGAAGAGGGAGCAGATTGCGTCACCTGCGCAGAGGACAACACATTTCTTGATTTAACAAAACTGAAAGCTATCGATGGATTTGGCTCTTCTGTGGCAACAGGAAACTCTGGGGCCAGGAGTTTTACCGGTCTTGATCCCAACAAAACCTACACAGTCTTTCTTCAATACATAAAATCATCAACAAGAACAGGATGTTACAACATCTCCCCCATCCTCGACAACTCGTTGTCGGAAGCCTACGGAGAAGGTGAGGCGACCGGCCAAGACCGACGCTGCTTTATCGCCACCGCGGCCTACGGCTCACCGACCCATCCCCGTTTAGATACCTTTCGGTGGTTCAGAGACAACATACTTTTGCCTTTTTCGTGGGGTAAAAAGATTGTTTCGTTTTACTACCACCACAGCCCACCACTGGCGAAAAAGATATCAACGACACCTTGGCTAAAATACAGCGTCGCCTTGCTACTTTGGGTTCCGGCAACTTTCTTTTCTATAATGAAGTGGTTTAGTGAGCATCCAGAAGCATATTTTGCTCTGTTTTTGCTGTTTGCGGCTGCCCTTTTTCTAAGAGCGAAAACAAGAAGGAGCCTGCGATGAGTTCAGCTCTCGTCCACTCGATGTTTCAGGATGTGCTCTTCCCTATTAAAAGTAGTGACGACAACGCCCAGTCTAGCGACCTACATCTTAGAAAAGCCCTGCGTTTTCAGGTTAATCCAGGTGATACGATCAGCGATATGCCGCTGGTCATCTTCGACTTCGAAACCACTGGCCTCGATTCCGAGTTAGACCGCATTATCGAGATCGGTGCCATCAAAGTAAAAGACGGCAAATTGGGTGATCAGTACTCTACCCTTGTCAGTACCGATATACCAATTCCTGAAGTGGTTCAAACGCTGACAGGCATCACACCGGACATGCTTATTGGCCAACCAGGTATCGATAAAGTCCTTCCAGAGTTTTTAACATTCATCAAAGGCTCGGTTTTAGTGGCTCACAATGCAGAATTTGATATGGGGATGCTAAAGGCTGCTTGTTCTCGTGACGGAATCGATTTAGACTGGCCGGCATTCTGTACTCTAAAAATGGCTAGAGAACTTCTTCCTGAACTGGAGCAAAAAAACTTAGATACCTTGGCCAAACACTATGGCCTAACGTTCGAATCACGTCACCGTTCGATCGGCGACGTCAAGGTAACGGCTGCGGTTCTCAAAGAATTCCTCTCCTCTGAAGGTGCAGAACTAAAAACTTGGAAACACTTACAAGCTTTCTATGTTAGTTAGAATGCACTGATCACATAGCTGGAGGTGATGCAGAAATGAAAATCCAAAGTCAAGTCAAACCCTCTAGTAGCGAATACCAAGAAAACTTAAACTTCCACAAAGCTGCTGTGGAAGAACTGACGACCCGTATCGAAGATATTCAGTTGGGAGGCGGAGAATCCGCTATCTCAAAGCAACACGACAGAGGAAAGATGACAGCGAGAGAACGGGTAGCGTCGCTCATTGACGACGACAGTCAGTTCCTTGAGCTTTCCTGTCTAGCTGGTTATCAGCTCTACGAAGATCCTGTCCCTGCTGGTGGAATCATTACAGGAGTCGGACAGGTTTCTGGCAAACTGTGTATGATTGTCGCCAACGATCAGACAGTAAAAGGGGGTACCTACTATCCCATCACTGTAAAAAAACATCTCCGTGCTCAGGAAATAGCGGAAAAAAATCATCTGCCTTGTATTTATTTGGTCGATTCAGGCGGAGCTTTTCTGCCCAAACAAGACGAGGTCTTTCCCGACCGCGATCACTTTGGTCGGATCTTTTACAACCAAGCAAGAATGAGTGCTAAAGGCATCCCGCAGATTTCATCCGTGCATGGCTTTTGTACGGCAGGCGGTGCATATATACCTGCGATGTCAGATCAGAGTGTTATCGTCAAAGACACGGGTACCATCTTTCTCGCCGGGCCTCCACTGGTTAAGGCTGCGACAGGAGAAGATGTCACTGCCGAAGAACTCGGTGGCGCTCAGGTGCACACCAGCATCAGCGGTGTCGCAGATCATTTGGCGCAAAACGACGAGCATGCTCTGGCAATCTTGCGGGATATCATTCTTCATACAAACGCCAGAACAAAATCAAATGTCAATCTTAAACAACCTCACGCTCCCGCTTATGATCCCGCCGAAATCCTTGGCATTATGCCAAGAGAACTAAGCCGCTTCGTT
>CAZBDM010000054.1:9366-13892 GCA_964490675.1 uncultured Oligoflexales bacterium | reverse complement strand
TACTGGCATCGGAATCGACAAGGCCATGAAAATTTACTTTCACACGATGACTGAGACGATTACCTCGCGTACATCACTTGAAAATGTTCGATCAGCGCTTGCCCTTTCTGCGGAATCGCTTTTTGGCAAATGTAGTGACGAATGGTTGGCCCTACACGAATCATTATCAGCGGTCCTTTTGCCTGGAGACATTGAAGCCTGCGACTAATCGTGATAACGGGGCACCCGAAAGGAGACCCCGTTTTAAATGTTACTCAAATATCCTAAATTCTTGCGGAATAATACAAAAGGCCTATCTCTCTGATATGCCTTTTATTTTAAGAATATTTATAGTTTTTCTATCAATACCGATATCATTATTAAAACCTTAAACCAAAGGAGAACAATGGATTTTACTGACGATTGTATTGAAAGTTTTGTTGATGACAAAAATAAAAATCTCCATCACCCGATGAAAGAAATTTCTGAAGCTCTCGTCAGTGCCTTAGATAAATTTAAAACAGCCTTGGCCAGAAAAGACGAACACAACATGTTTTTTTACCTCAAGCGTTTAAAATCGATGTTTGAGCCATTCCATTTGAGAGACTTTCTCACTTATTTTGAAAAAATAGAACATCTAATCGAAAAACGATGTCATGATGAAATCCTAACCGTTCTCAATCGTTTCGAATCGAAAACCAAAAATCTTCAATCCTCTGCTGAGATCCAATCCAGCAAAACAGCCTGATCCTCAATTCGATGAATCATCTTCCGATTAACAAAGAGTTGTAAGTTTAAGAAGTAACGCATATGAATCTATCTAAAATTCTCATTGTCGATGATGACCGTGTATCTTCTGTAGCTCTTTCAAAACGACTACAAAAGCGTGGATTTGATACGGTGACCTGTGGAACCGGTCAAAAATGTCTTGAAATCATCGATAATGAATCTTTCGATATAATTCTTCTAGATCAAATGATGCCTGGATTATCAGGTAACGAGACGCTAGAAAAAATTCGCGAATCCTACGACCGGATACATTTACCTGTAATGATGGTTACAGGGCTTGATAAAGCTTCTGATATCGTCACATCATTTAAGATAGGTGCAAATGACTACATCACTAAACCTATCAACATTGACGCCGCCGAAGCAAGAATCAAAACATTGATTGAATTGAAAAATCTTCATAAACAAAATATAAAATCAAAAGAAACAGAAACTCTCAACGCCATGATTACGACTTACAACCATGAAATCAATAACCCACTAACCGTGGCCTTAGCTGGTGTTAAGCTTCTAAAAGAGAAGAAGGATTTTTCATATATTGAAAAAACCGAAAAAGCTCTCGAACGCATTGCACAAATCGTTCGTTCAATCCAAGATCTGACATTTAAGCAAGCTGAAACAACAGAGTATGCCGAACAAAGCAAAATGTATAAAATCAACGATTAAGAAAATTACCCCCCCTTTTAAGACCGCTATTTGCTTAAGTTTCCCCATTAAAATCCGAAAATTAGATTAAGAATAATAGATTCAAGACCGTTAGAAAAAAGTTTCAGCCACAAGGCTTATTTGGGATCTTTTCAATGATTCGATGTCAGTTCATTGTAATCTGTCTTGTCATTTCTCTGCCATCACTTGCAAGTGATTGGCAGTCTTTTTGTAGCCAAGTCAAAACATCCACCGAAACTCCTCAAACCATAAAAGAAGAAGACATCAAGAAAATTGGTGAGATTATCACTGCAAAACAAGCTAAAAGAAACTGGGATGACTTTAAAAGGTGGCGCAAAACAAAGGGTCTCGTCGGTAAACGATGGATTTTTGTTGATGCTCGGGCTCCTTCGGATCGGATTGCGGGAATGATTCCTCGCGCTATATTAATGACGGCAGACAGCGAAAATCCGAAGCTAAACGAAGTAAGTGAAACAAATTTTATTACAAAAACCAACAACCTTCTAAAAGAGGACTTTCAGACGATTGCTGAATTTAAAGATCTTTCTTTCATCGTATTTTGCAACGGTAAAACATGTAAAAGAGCAGTTTTTAGTGCTTGTCAAATGAGGACATTTGGCCTGAAGAAAGATCAAGTGAATATCATGCTTGAAGGATTCCCAAAGTGGATTTCCAGTGGATACCCGGTAAGACTAAGTCATTGATGACTTATTAGAATATTAGGGAAGATAGAACGTGTTTTCGTCAATCAAATTTAGGCTAACCTTCGCAGTGACAGCTTTGTTGCTGGTTGTTATGCTTGCTACGCCTATTATCTTAGGGCATATATTTGAATTGACAAATCGATCGTTTTCTTCTCAATCAAAAGAAGAGCACTCGAAACTTTTCACGCGGCTAGTCAGCATTCATCAACAAACTTTAGTGGCTTGGCTTCGGCCTTGGTTGATTGAAAGCAACCTCCAATTTATTACTCGCGAAACCCCAGACTTCGATGCTTGGAGGGCGCGAATCCTTGGCCTTGCCAATCAAATTCAAACGCAATTTGGCGTCGAACAAATTGTCACAATGAGAGATGCTATCGCCATTTTTAATTACAAAACAACCGACGACCAAATCGGACACGTAAAAACCAACTCGCCAGATATTTTAAAGATCTACAACGAAGTCATGGACGACGAATCAATAAAATACGGATTTGCCTTCGACGAGTTTAACATTCCCCGCTTTGTCGTCGCCATCCCTGATCATGATGAATTCGGCATGGTCTTTAACGTACATTTTTTCGTTGGCCGATTAACTCCTGTAGTACAAGAGTTTATCAACTCTACCGACTACGACGCGTTCCTAGAAGTCAATGGATCGATTCAAAAACCAGAATTTAAAAGAGACTACTCACGCGGAGAAATCATCAATGAATACGTCAAGCTTGACGGCCGATATTTTAAGCTCATCGAAATCGAGATTGAAAGAAGCGTTGTAAATAGTGAAGCGAAACTCGTCATCTGGGGCGATGTAACAAGAGAATTTGAGGTTAAAGAAACGATCAACCAAGTTGTCATTGCTGTGACCTTGGCTATGTTATTTTTTCTCATTCCACTATTTATTCTTATCGTCTTTAATCAGCTCAAACCTTTAACGATCGTTCTTGACGCAACAAAAGAAATTACCAAAGGTAATTTCGAAAATCGAATTGGATATTTTTCAAAATCAGAAATTGGTCGACTGGCTTCAGCCCTCAACGAAATGATCAATGCAGTACAAAGATCTAACTCTAACCTCAAAAGCCTTCTTGCAGGACTGTCAGAAGGTATCTTCTTTTTTGACAAAGAAGGTAAAATTTCTGATGAAAGATCACAATCTCTTCTAAGACTTCTTCCTGAATCAAAGAATCACAAGACGATTCAGGAGTTTTTCGCGTTCTACGCCGATATTGACGAGGATACGATCAATACTATTATCGAGCTCCTTTGGGATACAAACTTCCTTAGCCCCTTTGAAAAGGTCACAAAATGGCTAACCGACAAGATCAGCCACAAAGTCAACGGCCAAGTGCGCGAATATCAGCTAGAATACTCGAAATTGGAAGATAAGAACGGCAAACTTAGTAAGGTCATAGTTCGGATCACAGATATTACCGATAAGATAGAAGCGGAAAAGAACCGGGCTTACCAAGAACAGTTTATGGCTCGTATAAGTAACGCAGCTAGAAATCCAGAAATTTTCCATATTTTTCTTGACGAAACAGGCGTTCTTGTTAATCAAATCGATGCACTCGTTGCCGCCGGAAAGAATGTAATCGTAGAGCAACTCTTTTTGGATCTGCATACGCTCAAAGGAGCTTTGTCGACGTTTGAATTCAACGAAGTTGCTTCTATGATTCATCATCTAGAGGAATACCGTCAAAACTACTTCAATGATCTTGAGGTCTTTCAAAACCTTTGGCGAGACACAAAAGAAAGATGGCGAGAAGACATCAATGAAACAACCAAAATTTTAGGTGTCGGTGCGCAAGATCAGTATATTAGAATTGATAAAGACAAATTCGATCACTTTAGAAACCTCCCCGAAATTCAAGCAAATCCCTTTGTTCTGCGGGCCGTCGAAGAATTTGAAACCCATGAAATTGAGGAGGTATTTGATAAATACAGTCGCCTTGTAGAAAGGGTTGCAACGAGATTTCATAAAAAAGCTGTTCTTCGTTTTGGAAAGAGTTCTTGTGAAATTGCCTACCGTAGTGTTCAACCTATCGATAGTGCTCTCAATCATATATTACGAAACTGCCTTGATCATGGTATCGAAAGCCCCGAGCAAAGGGAGGCTGAAAACAAGCCCGAGACAGGAAAGATCACCATCACTACTCAGCGTGGTGGTCTTAACGAACTCATCATCATCATTGAAGATGACGGAAAAGGCATCGACCCACAAGCACTTGCCAAAAAAGCGGTCGAAAACAAGTTCTGGGATCTCGACAAAGCGAAAGACGCAACAAAAGAAGAATGTATCTATCTTATCTTCGAGTCAGAAATATCAACAGCTAAAAAGATCAGTGATATGTCAGGTAGGGGAGTCGGCATGACAGCTGCGAAACAGAT
>CAZBDM010000054.1:0-9356 GCA_964490675.1 uncultured Oligoflexales bacterium | reverse complement strand
GGCGTTGGGGGTCGTATCGAAGTATCCTCGCGCTTAGGAATTGGAACAACATTCGCAATTACTGTTCCGCTTACTCCGACAGGTCGCAACATCGGCGACGCAGCATAATCAAATATTTACCTCAGTAGAAACTGTTTCAATTTCATCGATTGAAGGAGCGGAATCATCTTGTTTGGGAGCCGCTTCTTCGCTCTCGCTGTCGGCCCCCTGGGGAAGAACGTCTGAAGGATCTTCTTTCAAATCGATGACTTCAGCGGGTTTAATGGTCACCGACTTTTCTAACTCCTTGGCATCTTCTTCTTCAAGCCTTAGTTTCTGCTCTGGCTTTTTCTTCTTGGCATTTAGCCACTCTACAGGCCGTTGTGGTCTATCTAGAGATAAAAAGAGCGAAGAGACCCAGTTTTTATCTCCCATCTGAAACCAGCTGCCGCTGTTAAC
Organism: uncultured Oligoflexales bacterium; assembly: GCA_964490675.1. Lineage (GTDB taxonomy): Bacteria > Bdellovibrionota_B > Oligoflexia > Oligoflexales > JAWKNZ01 > CAZBDM01. Next base: position 8,918 of record CAZBDM010000054.1, on the reverse strand, counting down.
ACCGTTCATGACCAAAGGTTCTGAAAACTCCGCAATGCGGACAACACCATACTGTAGGCCGGGTCCACTGCGAACATTTAACCGTGAAACAATCGGATACATAATGATTTGCATTGGTTTGTCTTCATTGACCTGTGGTCTTTGCGGTCCCATAATTTCTGATTTTCTTTGCGCAATGGTTTTATCAGGAAGTTGAGAGACAACCTCAGCATCGTTTTGTTGTGTCTGCCGAGAGGTATCAAGGTCTTCTGTCGACTTGGGGACGAGTCCTGACCGCGAGGATTGATCGACATTCATTTTTTGTTCCGATGTTTTGTGCTCTTCGCTCTTTTTGTCGTTTTCTGCAATCTGACCGACTTGAACATTTTCAAGAGATTGATTCTGGCCGGGTACTTCCTCTGTTTTTTTCGAATCAGTAGAAGTACACCCGAGGACTAAACTGGTGATGACCACTGCTGTCGTGAGAAGTTTCATAACCGACCTCATAGGGAGTGAGTTAATGTATGCGCCGCGATGACTTGATTGGAAATGTGTCTATTTTTTTAACGGTAGACGCAGATCCATACACTTTCAAGAGCGTCAAAAAAGCCACTTACGGCTCTTTCGCTTTTCTTTGCAATGTTCGTGCACATTCCGAGTCTTTTTGAATCAGCATGTCAAGTTTTTTCAGCTGTGTGTATTATATCAATATTTTCAGTTAGTTAAAATCAAAGGCAAGAGCCTTTTTAAACATGACCACGGCCAAAGGATCTGATAGTTTAAGCGTGCTTTGCCAGAGCTAGGAACGCACAAATCGGCTCAAATGGGAGAATACCGATGAAAGAAATAAAAGATAGGAAATTTAATCCTGAGACGTTAGCTCTTGGACTTGGCTACGATGCAAAACTTTCGGAAGGCTCAGTCAAGCCTCCAGTTTTTCTGACATCAACCTTTCAATTTGAGTCGGCCGAGGCCGGCAAACACTTTTTTGAGATCGCCTACGGTCTCAAAGAAAAAGATAAATCAGAGACAATGGGACTCATTTATAGTCGCCTGAATAACCCTAATCTTCAAATGTTCGAAGAACGTATGGCCGCCTGGGACGAATCACAAGCGGCGGCATCGTTTGCCTCTGGAATGGCAGCAATCTCTACGACCATGCTCGCTCTCACAAAACCGGGCGATCACATCATTTCGACAACACCGGTCTATGGTGGAACGCATTATCTTTTTGAGCACCTACTACCAAGCTTTGGTATCAAAGTTCACAAGATCAAAGGTGGCAGCGACTCTGTAGAAAAGATCAAACAAAAAATTGACGAGATCGGCAGCGAAAAAGTACGCGTCCTTTACTTGGAAACTCCGGCAAACCCATCTAACGTTATGATCGATATAGAAGGGGTTTGCGGTTTAAGTAACGATCTTTCAGAGAAGCACCAAGAAAAGGTCTATACGATTGTTGATAATACTTTTCTTGGTCCCGTCTTTCAAACCCCATCAGCTCTTGGCGCTGACGTTTGTGTTTATTCTGCGACAAAGTTTATAGGTGGTCACAGCGATCTGATTGCAGGCGTTACAACGGGTACCCAAGAAGCCATCGAGTTGATTTCTTCTTACCGCACCATTTTAGGAACGATGTCGACGCCTTTTTCTGGCTGGCTGCTATTGAGATCTTTGGAGACATTGTCGGTAAGAATGCGCAGGCAAGCTAAAAATGCAAGTAAAATCGCTCATTTTCTTGCCGAGCACCCACAGGTTAAAAGAGTCTTTTACCCAGGCCTTATAGATAGGAGTGACCCGCAAAGAAAGATTTATGATCGCCAATGTAAGGGTCCTGGTTCTCTGATTTCGTTTGAGATCTACGGCGGTGAAAAAGAAGCTTTTAGAATGCTTAACTCATTCAATATTATTCGGCTGGCTGTCTCCCTTGGAGGAACAGAAAGCCTTGTTGAGCACCCCATGTCTATGACTCATTCTGATGTTCCCCCAGAAGAACTTAATGAATACGACGTCACTTCTGGTCTTATACGATTATCGGTCGGAATAGAACATGAGGATGATTTAATTTGGGATATCGATAATGCCCTGAAACAAATCTAAACGGCTTTTTTATGGCTGAGAGACTTGGTGGTTGATTTCAACTGGCAAGTATTTCCTGTATGAGATTCGACAAAATCGACAATGAGTTGCTGCTTCTTCGTTGTAAGACTTGCGTCCGTCTTCAATAGCCAATTTTTCGCTTTAACGTCAAAGGAGAGGTTGGCATCACTAAGAGCAAACCTACTTTTGAGAATCTTATTTAAATCTCCGACTTTGATCAACTGAGCTCTGGTATCATAGAAAGAATCACCATCAATCAAAAAGGGCGTGATTTTACCTTCCTCATCCTGGACACCGAGATCACCAAAGAAATAATAGTCTTCATCGCCTTTCTCGGCTACTTTGGTGGCAATTGGAAATAAATCAGATTTAAAGAAAATTTTTGAAAGAGCATGACTATTCTTTTCCAATCGAGCCTGACAGCCAAACACTTCTCCGTCTAAAAGATTAACAAGCCCCGATGCTAGCCGCCCATAACCTTCATGAACCGCTTTAAAATTTTTTTCAGCGCTCTCCCTTACCGCTCTCGGGATCGCCGCTCCAAGCGAAAGAAGACTAATTGAACGGTTACGGTGAGGGTCTTTGGGAAGACTTGCAGTAATCATCGGAATCATTTTAGGAACGACCGTAAGAAAATCAAATTCAATATTCTTAAACCAATATTTGAGACGACTATAATAGCTCTTGTGAGCTTGATAGATGTAAATATTCTGTCCAGAAAAAAGACCTAAAAGAAGATCAAAAACAATTCCGTAAGCAGAGTATCCTGGCAAAAGGCAAAGACGAGACGAGCAAACTTTAATGTCAAAAAGTTGCTTGAAGCGCTTTAGATGAACAAGAATCTGGTCTTCTCTAAAAAGGTAAAATGTTTCCCCAGCGAAATAATTACTCGTTGAAAAAACACCGAGATTCCAGACATGGTTGTTTTCTGGTAGTTCTTCTCTTGCTCTAAACATGACGATCGAGCGTTTGTTGTCGGTATGCCAGTAGGCTACTTTTTTGTGAATTAGTTCTATCTCTTCATCAAAGCGCCCTGGTTGAACGGGAACATAGGTACACTGATGAATGATCGAAGCTAAAAGGACAATAATTTGATTGAAGCCCGTACTTTCATCAAACACCATATCACCGGGTTTTACGCCATTTTTGCGCCACACATGGTGTCTTTGCAAGGCGAGTCCCCATAAAGTTGCTGCTGATAAGATCGTTTCCGTCTTATCAATCATTTCGTAAATCAAAGGATTCGCTCTTAAGTTAAAACACTGTTCTAACTCCCAAAGAAGGGGCTGCTGTGATTTTTTCGAAATCTGATGAAATGCCTGCTTCAAAACTAAGCCTAGCGGAAAAGAGTATTCGATTAAATTATAAAGCTATTATAGCAAGCTGCTCGCTTAACTTGTAAGTTTCACCGGCACTTTCTCAATTTCACCCCATAATTAATGAATATAACTATCTTTTTCAAGTCCGTTTAGGTTTAGCTCCAAAACTCCCGATAATAAACATTCTGAGGTGGAGGTGATTAAACGATGAGATTTTTCATTATTTTTGGTGCAGCATTTCTTGTGGTGATGCTAGTTTTACCGGCTCATCATCGAATTCTAAGAAGACAGAGAAAAAGCAAAACAGTAACTCAACCGATGCCCTTTCTTCGGCAAAAGAAGATAGCAGTGATGGCACTTCTCCAACGGGTGAGTCAGATGCTGGAGACAGCTCTTCTTCAGCCAAGATCGAGGACTATGATATTGCAGGGGTCGACGGTAAAGATCTTAAAGCGCTGAATCTTTGTTTGTCAAAATTTGACGATCTTCCCTTCGGTCAATCAATTCCTGCCGACCAAGTCGAGGTTTTTGTTGCTGGTGGTATTGGTCCTTTCAAAAAAGAAATCAAAGATACCGAAGCAACCGAAAAACCTAAGCTTGTCTTGATTAAAAACACGATAAATATCGCAACCAGTACTAATTATCAGCTTCTTAACCCTAATGCTTACTACTGCATTTCCAATTCTCTAAACATCGTTGCTAATGTCGACATCGAGTTAAGTTGTGCCGCGCAGATTTCAGATACGGAAAAAAACATTGAAATTCTTGCTAGCGCATCAGATTCACCGGCATCAAAAGGCCTGCACATTTTGGCCCAGGTTAATGTAACCAACGTTGTAAATGTTTCTGAAGATCAGTGCATTCGTAAAGATTGACGGCTTTTAACCAACGAAATAAGGGATGCGGCTCACCGCACCCCTCAAAAAACGCATACCCAGATCATTTGGGAATCTACCCCCCAAGGTAGTCTTGAATATCTTTGAAACACCTAACATCAGTCTTATTATCTCTTTGAAGTAGGAAGGGTGTATCAAAATTTACTGGGTTTGCCCACCAGCAATTGACTGGCCAGCCAAATATTCGTTGTGACGGCTGGTTTTCAAACACAACGGGAGCGCTAACCTATTAATTTTACATAGTAAGTCCGACTGTAACCGTCGCAAACAAAGACTGGAAGACAGAGTTATGTCCGATTTCGATACCAACACCTGGAATGGCGACTTCTTTAAGAAAAAGATAAAAACCACTACCGTAAGAATGATAGGAGTGATGGCTATTCTGCCCCCCTCGGACTTCGATAAGGCCGTTATCTAAAAAAGCTCCTGCGACCCATGTGCCATAACTTTTTGGAAATAGGGGAACCAGGTAGTCGATAGCGGTAGCCTGGTACTTCTCTGCCCAAACCGATTGACTCTTAATGCCTCTAAAGCCAGGCTTATGTCCTATCCGTTGTACATCTGCCTTTTGGCCACCGACAGTCAACCCAGCAGCATGTTTTAACACAACAGCGTGATCTAAAAAACTCGCCACCCCAAACGACGCTTCAGAATAAAATTGTCTAACCCGTTTGACTTCATCATCACGACGAATGTCTAAGACACCGTGAAGATTCCACTTAAGGTTTCTTTCAAAGAAAAGTTTATAATCTGTGTAATCTACCTGGATGCGAGATATGAGAGAGAAGATTTTGTTGTCTTGCGGCCTATCATACTCCTCAAAGACAGAGAACTGTCCATTCTGATACGATACTCCAAGTCTAAAAAGATAATACTCATAAAGATAACCAAGCCGAAAGCCAAGCTTTAGTCTATCTTCACCAAAACCATCTGTAACATCATCTTCTTTTTCTGTGAGCTTATAAACGCCTTTGGTTTTCTGAGCAGCAACGACGAAACTATAGTTACTAAAATTAATCGACTTGTTGTTGAGATAGAATATATAACCACTACCGTATTGAGACACTTCACCACCAAGTGCGAGGATTTTACCGCTTCCAAGAAAGTTGGTTTCTAATAAATAAAAACCATACTTACTTTCGCCATCTTGACCCACCTGGATAAGAGGGATGGGAATTAAAGTCCACTTTTCAACGACATCGACACTAAAGCCATTCCTCTCTCGACGAATAACGACTTCAGAAAAAAGTCTTGAGTTGATCACACATTGTTTGAGCTCGGCCATAGAAGCCAGTCCCGTGCTACTGACTTGACTCATGCAGTTTCGTACGATTTTTTTGATGTATTCTGTTTTGGTGCGTTTATTGCCGCTAACTTTTATGGAAAGTCCCTGACCAAGAGCTTTGCGTGGCAGATCAGCGATCAAAAAGAGCACCATGGCGACTACAAGGGTCCATCCAGAACAAAAGCGAAGCATACAACATCAACCCAAAGAGACAAAAGACTAAGCGGCTTTATTGGCGTTTATGACTGTCGACCTTAAAATTTCTCTTATTTCGTCAATCGATGCAATATGTTTGATTCCACCATTATCAATGGCAACCTTTGGCATGCCAAAAACGATCGAACTTGTGATGTTTTGAGCGATGGTGTAAGCGCCCGCATCACACAAGGACTTTATGCCACGTGCACCATCATCTCCCATTCCTGTTAAGATTATGCCAAGAATTGATTTAGATTTGATACGAGCAGCTGAATCAAACATATACTCAACACAAGGGCGATGCCCTTTAAGAGGAGCAAGTTCCGTAGTCTCACCAAAATACTGGTTGCCTTTTTGGCGAATCGTTATATGTCTGTCTGGGTAAGGAATATGGATCGTATTATGTTGTAACTCTTGTAAGCCATCCACCACTTTCAGATCGAGCCGAGCTGCTTTTGCGAGGCTTTCACCAAATGCTTTTTGAAATTCCGGTTGAATATGCTGGACAACGACAATGGGAGGAGAACTAGGTCCAATACCACCTAATATTTGTTTAAAAGCTTGCGGTCCCCCGGTACTACCGCCGATAAGGATCAAATCGATCCCTGAAATAGCACTCTGATCTAGACTGCTGAACTGTCCTTCATAACGCGCTAAGAGAGAGTCTTCGATAGCAGCCGCTAGCTCTCTTTGTGAAATAGGCTTAGAAAACCTTCGGTAAAAAAGCTGTTCATTACCAGGCTCATTGACTTTAGATGTACCGGTCAAAAGCACGATTGGTGCTTCATTGTTAAACTTTCTCACTTCCTTAGCAAACTGCACACCATTCATATTAGGCATCATGTAGTCAGAGATAATCAGCTGCACTTTATTTTCTCTAAGATACTCTAGGGCGACATCCCCTCGATGAAAGACCTTAGATTTATAGCCTTCCTCTTTGATAAACTCTTCGTACATATCAGATACATCTCTGTCGTCATCAACAACCACAACCGGAAGCTTACCTTTAATATTAAACTTCTTCATCTCCACAAAAGACTTAACTGAAATGACAAATAGATCGGGAGTTTCAAAAAGTCTATCTTTGATAAAGAAGTCCTCTGCTGCACCATCAAGAGACTCCAAAATCCTCTTTGCTTCTTCCGAAGAGACACCAGAAATCATCATTGTTGGAGTTTTGAGACCACTCTTACGCTGTGCCTTAATCCACTCGTCTCCATTTTGATCGGGAAGATTTAAGTCAAGGACAATCAGATTGAACTTATGGTCCTTTATTTGCTGACTGGCTTCGCTGGCAGTTTCAGCGGTTTTGTAGCTTAACTTCTCACCCTCAATAATTTGAGCAATTTTCTTTAGAATTGTCTTCGAGTCGTCAACAATAAGAAGGTCGTACGTACCGTCTTGTGAAGTCACCGAAGATGTTGGGACAACGACATTGCTATCATCTTCAGTCTTTTGTAAGGACGATTTGGTTTGGGCGTTTGACTTAACAAAAACTGAACCTGAATGCCTCTCAAGAGCTGGAATCCGCTCGGTAACATTTTCGCTATGCCCTAAAATGAGAAGTCCAGAGTCGACAGTTTTCTTGGTCAGATCTTTAACGATACTGTTAACTTCATGATCGTTAAAGTAAATCAACATGTTTCGACACAAAACGAGATCATATTCATGTGGAAGACTGGCTGACTCAAGAGCGTTTAGAACGTTAAAGTGGCACCTTTTTCTGACATCAGCCGTCAATGTCATCATTCCCTCTGTACGACCACTACCTAGAAGGATATAAACTTGTTTATCGTCAGGAATATACCTAAGATGATCGGATGAATAAATTGCATTGGTGGCTTTTCTTATCGAAATGGGGTCAATATCAAAGCCTTCGATGAGGTAATCAAAGCCTTTTACTTTTTGCCGCAATGATTCAAGTGTTAAAGCGAGGGTATAAACCTCTTCACCTGTAGAGCAGCCCATGCTCAGCGCCCGAATACGTCGATTCTGATATTCAGGCCTCTCAAAGTATTGGGTAATAACTTCAAAGTGACGACTCTCTCTAAACCAAGAGGTCGTGTGGATCGTCAGAGCTGAGATAAGTTGCATATACTCTTCATCATTTTCTTGAGCATAGCAAAGATAATCCTCAAGATCGTCAAGGTCGAGATTGTTCATTCTTCTTTTAATGTTATTGAGAAAGACCTGCGGCTTTTCGTGAGCCACCTTATTGGTTCCAGCAAGGTGATCAACGAGCTCAAAAATCGCTTCTTTCTCTTCTTCTGAAAAATCCTGAGACACTGACACCCTCTCTAAGCCACCAGTGACTTTCTAATCGTGACCATATCGTTTTCACCGAGTAATTTTTTCAATTCAATGACGGGGATTAATTGATCTTCCAATCTTGCCACGCCGACAAAGTACTCCATCGGCACTTTCGTCTTGATATTGGCTTCTTTCTCAATCATATCTTCTGAGATATTAAAGACACCCTTGATTGAGTCAATCACTGCGCCAAGAGGTCCTGAATCCGATTCATATACGATAATCACGTTACGATCAGATTCGTTTCTTTGAATACCAAGCATTTTACCCATATCGACAAGCCCGACAACTTCCCCCCTTAGGTTAGCGATACCAAGGAAATAGTCGGTTGTGTTTGGTACTTCACGGAACTCAAGAGGTTCTATGACTTCTCTCGTTGAGAGGAGAGCAGTTGCATAATCATGTTCGCCAAGACGAAAGACAAGATAACGCTCTTCCAAATCGTTATCTATCTCTTCTTCTTGTTCTGCTTCATCTAAATCACTCGATGCTTGGGCATTGAGCTTCTCTTGTAATTGAGCATCGGAAGCTGGTGCAGCTTCTTCTTGTTGCTTTTGCTCTCCACCCAGATAGATTGCATACTCTTCAGTTTCCTCAGCCATGTCTTACATCCTTAAATTGCATCTGATACTCTCTTGCCATATCTGATAAATTTAATATCAGGCCGGCCTTGCCATCAGGAAGAATCGTCGTCCCAGAGACTCCTAACATTTCGTCAAAGTTACCTTTTAATGGTTTGACGAATAGATTTTGTCTGTCATAAAGGCGATCAACCTCAAAAGCGATCGGCGTTTGCATACTTCTATTGATCAAAGCTGCTGAGAAACTTTT
>CAZBDM010000053.1:11496-14290 GCA_964490675.1 uncultured Oligoflexales bacterium | reverse complement strand
GCATTAGGGCTTGGAGGTGTCTTGGCCGATGATATGGGTCTCGGTAAGACCCTGCAGGTACTGTCCTTTATAAAACACCTTAAAGACAAAGGTCAGCTTAAGTTGAGCCTTGTCATTGTGCCAACAAGCTTGATTTACAACTGGGAAGCTGAAATTGAAAAGTTTGTCCCTGATATTGAATATGTCATATTTAACAGTGCACAAAAAGACTATTATCAGAATGAATGGTCTGCCGACTCTCAAAAGCTTATCTTTGTCACTTACACACAACTTTCTAAACAAATCGATTTCTTTAAAGAATTCTCTTGGCAGCTTCTGTTCTTTGACGAAGCGCAAGCGATCAAAACGATCACATCAGCAAGAACAAGAGCAGCGCGCGCTTTAAATGCCGAGTGCAAGTTCTGCATAACCGGCACCCCGCTTGAAAACTCATACGAAGAATTTTATTCACTGATAGACTTAGTGCTACCTGGTAGCCTCGGTGAGTTTAAGGACTTTAAGGCCAGCTATTCATTTAATTCTGCAAAACAAGATCATTCTTCTGTTGGCCAGAAAGACATCGAATTTCTTAAGCTCAGAACCAAACCACTGGTCCTGCGTCGTAATAAAAAATCAATTTTAAAAGAACTCCCTGAAAAAACTGAGTCAAAGATAAAACTCGATTTTGAAAAAATGCAGGAAAAAATCTATCGCGACGTAGCAATATCATGGAATCAGAAAGTCAAAGAAAAAATCGAACGCAGCGAAAGATCTAACGTACAGTTAGAAATGCTGACGGCTCTGCTTAAGCTTCGCCAAATCTGTTCATGTCCACAGGTACTAGATAACGTCCACTACGAAGTGACACCACCCAAACTAAAAGTGATCGCTGAAACGGTCTCTGATCTTTTAGAGAGCGGCGAAAGCATCCTTATTTTTAGTAATTTTGTAAGCACACTTAACTGCATTAAAGACAAATTGGCCGAAGTCGGAGTCAAGCCGTATATCATAACCGGCCAGGTTTCATCTCCCAATCGTAAAGCAGTTCTTCAGCAGTTTAATCGTTCCGATCGTCCTGAAGTTCTTCTGATGACTCTAAAAACAGGTGGCGTCGGCCTTAACCTAACAAAAGCAAACTATGTCTTTCACTTTGAACCTTGGTGGAATCCAGCGGCAGAAAACCAAGCGACCGACCGGGTTTACCGCATGGGCCAGGAAAAACACGTGCATGTTTATCGCTATATTATGAAAGACTCGGTCGAGGAAAAAATGGAACTTTTAAAAGCCCGTAAACAGGCCGCTTTTGCTGCTTTGTTCGATGAAGAAGGCGATGAGATCGAAAATGTCACTTATAGCAAAGCCGCGATTTCAATGGATGACTTCCAGCATCTACTTGGAGATTCTACTAAGGCTTAATCCTTTTGCAAAAAGATATCCATCGAATCATTTGACTAAATATATGGCGCTAATTCTGCAAAACTCTCATATCCTTTTTAAAGACATTTTTAGTCTTTTTCTCGGAATTGAGTAAAGGTTCTCGATTTATCTCCGATGTGATATCTTAGTCAAAGACAATTTTCGTCTTTGACTCTGATCTGAAAACAATTCAAGAAACAGACAATAACTAAATGAATACAGCTATTTATAGTGAGATATTAAGATCTTTACCCCCCGTTTTCAGCGTTAACGACCTGAGAGAGGTTCTCAAGGCTCGATATTCAAGGAAGCCAATACTAGATTTAAGCAAAATCCTTCAACGGATGACCGACAAAGGCCGCCTTGTGAGACTGAAGAGAGACGCTTATGGCATAGCTAAAAGCGATCCACTTGTGCTTGCCAATTATCTTGTCAAGCCGTCTTACATATCTTTCGAGACAGCACTCTCACTTTATGGACTGATACCTGAGAGGGTCTATGCTATTTTAAGTGTGTGCTCTCCTCATAAAAAAATCAGTTACCAAAACGAGATCGGGGAGTTTATTTATACTCAGCAAAGAGCTGATTTATTCGCAGAGGGCATGGATATCATCACCCTCGAAGCTGATAAAAGACTTTATATTGCGTCCAAAGAAAAAGCCGTTCTAGACACCATCTCAAGATCAAACGCCCAATTCTCTAAATGGTCAGTGGAAGACATGATCGGGTTTTTAGAAAATGATTTGAGAATTGAATTCTCAGAATTGCTATCTCTTAGAAAGACCAAATTAAAGCGACTAGCAAGGTATTACCGATCAAAAGGGCCAGGTCTTTTGCTTTCGGCTTTAACTGTATGTGAGAAGAAGGGAGGTCGAAAGTGAAGGGAGTTGCGGTACATGACGCGATAAAGAAGATGCTTGAACAGTACGGCGAACTAAAAAGTGCACTAGCCAAAGAGCATGCCCTAAAAGAAATTATTCAGTGCATCTCATTATTTGGTCTTTCTGAGGCTGACTTTTTTAAAGTCGCTTCTTTTTATGGCGGTACAGCGCTGAGGTTATGTCACGGCCTTGATAGGTTCTCAGAAGATCTTGATTTTTGCCTCACGGTCGAAGACGACAAGTTTCAATTTAAGACGTACTTTCCTAAAATGAAGGAAATTCTAAAGGCATATGGTTTTGACGCGGATATAGCGCTAAAAGATAAGAGTGTCGTGACGCCAGTAGAATCAGCCTTTATCAAACAAGATACCTATGCTGGTTATGTAAGCGTAGGAATGGTTGGGTTTAAGTCTCAACCAGGACAAAAGCTAAAGATAAAAATCGAGATTGATACGGACAACCCACCAGGGGCAACTTATGAGCTGAAATCTATCATGTCTCCTATAAGATTTAATATC
>CAZBDM010000053.1:0-11486 GCA_964490675.1 uncultured Oligoflexales bacterium | reverse complement strand
GGATCTGCCCAGTCTTTTTGCTGGCAAACTGCATGCGATTATTGCGAGGGAGTATAAGGGGAGAGTTAAGGGAAGAGACTTTTACGACTGGCTATTTTATTACGATAAAAATATTCCGTTCAATTTGGTGTACCTTCGAGAAAAACTGATAAACTCAGGCCATATAAGCTCAGATGTGAATGTAGATCTGGACACAATTAAAAATTTTCTAACACAGAAAATAAAGAGTGTTAACTTCAAGCAAGCCATGCAAGATATCAGGCCCTTTATCCATCAAAGAAAAGATCCAAGAGACATAGAAAAGTTATTCGATAAAGGTCATTTTTTAGAACTTATCAGCGATCTAAACTATGAAAGATTGCCTTAAGAAACCACCTTACTATCAGGCTAGATCATCATCAGAAAAATAAACAATTGACATCACTTGTTTTTCGCCCCGCTATGATCGTATGAGTTAAACTTTTTTTCCTTTAAAGGTCGATGCACTTCCGCTAAATTTTCCCCTCTCAAATTCCCCCCCATCAGTGTATATTCTGACACTGTGCGCTAATTATAGGAGAAAGAATGTCAAAGTTTGATCGGCCGCGGGTACTGGTAACAGGTGGAGCCGGTTTTTTAGGCAGCTTTTTATGCGATCGCTATATTAAAGAAGGCTGGCATGTGATCTGCCTCGACAACTTCTTTACCGGTAGTATCGACAACATCAAACATCTGATGGGCAATCCTTACTTTGAATACGTTAGACACGACATCATCGATCCTTATAAAGAATTCACTATGAATGAGCTTGCAGAAGAAGTTCTCTCGCTTGTCGGTGGCCCTTCTAAAGTGACTTATCACCCGCTTCCCTCGGATGATCCGACCCAGAGAAAACCTGATTTAACAACTGCCAACAAAGAACTCGATTGGCAGCCGCAGGTTGCTCTTAGAGATGGTCTCAAAGAAACCATTAGTTACTTTAAAGAGCGCCTTGCTCAAACAGCGGACCTTCTGGGGCGGCGAAGTCAAACTTGTCGGTAACGCCGGTGGTGTTGGTCAAATCACCGAGGAACCCCACTTCCGGGTATATCTTTGAAAACGCTTAAAAGCAGGCTTTCCGCCCTTATTTCCAAAATGACTCCGAAGAGTTTAAGAGAGTGCTAAAAGAGCTCGCTCAAAGAGATGGATTTACAGACGTTATCCCAGAGGGGGATATCGAAGTCTTACCTTTTTTAGCGGAAAGACCACATCTTCTTGACGCCCTCAATGACGTAGGAAGTCTTAGCTTAAGACATTTCACCGAAAACGAACTCGTCACATCCCTGACGCTTTGCGGATGATCGACGACCAATACAGCGCCTCGGTCGCCTCAGAACTATCTAAGACTATGGCGACGATCATGCCTTTTTTCGATGTTTCGCAGGTTTGCGAAGAACCCAGCTGCAATCCTGCCGCGACACCCTGACAAGACTGATTAGAATCCGCACATCCCCGACGACCACCCACGACATCAGCGCTGATTTAACGTGTATGAGACGCGTTGCTGACACCTTCGCCGCGTTGAAGGCGACCACCGGCTTTGAGGTGGTTGATGTCAGGGTGGTGGATTAAGGTAAATACTAATTGAAGAATAAAAATGACTTTTAGCTGCCTTTATTATAGACACAGCTTCGATCTTAAAGTTTCTTGATAGACTTCTTAGTTTGACTCTCGCAATTTATGTTCATTTTATTTTTTCTGGTACATGGTAATAAAGTTTGCAATACTTCCCCTCTTTAAATGCCGTAACAACTCCTGGGAAAAACGAACTGCACCAAATAAGTCACCTTTAACCAGGACTAAGGACTGGCATCACAGAGCCATTGCAGTGCAGTTAATGATCAGTGAACTTTTGGCCTCTCGAAGGTATTATTTGTCAGCCGTTGCAAGTCAGACCTTGCCTGCGCGAAGAAACCTTTATAGATGTAGATGGAATAATAAGTACAGCTAGAAAGCGACTTCTAAATAGTTACATTTTGGAGCTCATATATGTGTGGAATTTTAGGTGTTTATAGAAAGCCTACTTCTCATATCAGTCTAAGCGAAAGTCAGCAGATCCTTGAAAAGCTAATGATAGCTTCACAGAGCAGAGGTCAAGATTCCTCAGGAGTTTTATCCATTGATAATGGAACCATTTCTGTAGCAAAGCATTCTTGTGCAGCCATTTCTCTCGTTAAGAGCGCTCCTTACTCACAGATCATAAATGCATCTAGCGACCCTTTTTTCTTCGCTATGGGGCATAGTCGGATGGAAACTAACGGCTCTTTTTTGGAACCCCATAATAATCAACCGATCCTCAAAGACAGTATTTGCACCATTCATAACGGAATCATCGTGAACACTGATGATCTATGGAATCAATTTCCCGACCTAAATAGAGACTTTCAGGTTGATACTGAATTTGTTTGCTCTTACGTTCGCCATCAGCTCAAGGAAAATATTAGCTTATCAGACACTGTTAAAAGTTTATTTAGTCTTATCGAAGGAAACTTCAACCTTGGTATTTTAGCTCATGAGCTCAACGGGCTTTTACTAACGACAAACTCTGGAAGTCTCTATTACCTAACCAATGAAAAAGAATGCTTCTTTGCCTTTGCTAGTGAGCTTCTATATTTTCAAAAATTATTCGAATCAATGCCTTCACTCAAAGAGGCTAACTTTCGCATTAATCACCTTAAGCCAGGTGAGTATCTTTGGTTTGATTTTGAAACAGGTACTTTTCAGCTATCAGATATCGAAAAGGGTGAAGCTATTGAAGCGAGAGCTACCCCGAGCCCGAGGGAAGTAAGACTTCTAGATACTTCAAAACTTGCAAGCTCAGTACCACCCCCAAGAGTTGATAACTTCAATCGCTTTAAAGAGCTTGAGAAGGTTGTCACGCAAGGTTTCGAAAGGGCTAGGGAGAGAATCAAAGAGCTACGCCGCTGTACTCGCTGTACCCTCCCAGAGACTATGCCCTTTATCAAGTTTGACAATGAAGGTGTATGTAACTACTGCCACCGTCATCAACCAAGAGAGACGAGAGGCTTAGATGAACTCAACAAAGCCATTGAAAAGTATGTCAAACTGAAAGGACCAAACTGCATCGTTAGCTTCAGTGGTGGTCGCGATTCGAGTTATGCTCTGCATTATGTCGTAAAAGAGCTGGGATTAAAACCTCTTGCATTTTCATATGATTGGGGGATGCTGACAGACCTCGGTCGAAGAAACCAATCACGTATGACAGGCAAGTTAGGTGTCGAACACATATTAGTATCCGCTGATATCCAAGCAAAAAGAAGAAATATTCGTTACAATGTCCTCGCTTGGCTCAAAAGACCTAGACTCGGCCTTGTGCCTCTCTTTATGGCTGGTGACAAACAGTACTTCTATCACTTGAACAGAGTAAGACAGTCGACAGGTGTTGAGCTTGTCATGTATGCTGACAATTCTTTAGAGAAAACTGACTTTAAATACGGTTTTGCAAACGTAGAGCTCACTCCAGAAGTCGGTAAAGCATATGCTATCGGCAAATTAAATTCACTTAAGCTTCTTTGGTACTACGGCAAAGAGTATTTATTGAATCCTCGCTACATCAACCCATCACTTATCGACACGTTCGGTGCATATTTGTCCTCTTACTTTGTTGAGAAAGACTATACTTATTTATTTAGGTACATCCTTTGGGACGAAAAAACAGTCGAAGACACCCTAGTCAATGAGTACAACTGGGAGCTGGCTCCTGACACTCATTCTTCCTGGCGCATAGGCGATGGAACTCAGGCATTTTATAATTATATATATTATCTTGGATCGGGATTAACTGAAAACGATACGTTTCGCAGTAACCAGATTCGAGAAGGCGTAATCGAGCGCGACAAAGCACTTCAACTCAGTGAAATTGGAAACCAACCTCGTATTGATTCTTTAGCTTGGTACTTTGATACCATCGGGGTTGATGGAGTTGAAGCAATTAAAAGGGTTAACGAAATGCCAAAAAGATATACTTTTTAGCTTGTCAAAAGGATTCTTAGGATTGAAAAATAGCAATGTCTGATAACAAAAAAAAGAAGATACAGATTTTGTATCGAAACTATATACCCTTAAATAGCCCTTACAGCTCTTTTTGGACTCATCCGCCCGAATCAATTGAATTCAGGATTCCTGCGGCCAAGACATATCTGAAACATTTTTATCCAATTTATCGTAAATATGGCAGCCTTAAAGCAGTAAGAGCTCTCATCCATATCGCCCAAAAGTTTATTTTCACTGAAGCGACGAAAGAAGATGATGCTGATGCTTATTTTTATATTGGCATTTTACCAAGTGAGATTCCTGAAAAACCTTTTTATATCGATATTGAACATGCGTCTGCTCTGGTTAATTTTTTAGATCTAGATGACAGAAACAAGCAGCTCGAAAATGTCATGAACATCCTGACAAATCCCATGTGCAAGGGAATTGTTCCGATAAGCGCTGCCGCTGCTGAATCGCTCAAAACTCTTTTAGGCGAAAGTTATGATGAGATTGCTCAAAAAGTAAAAGTCATCTATCCAGCCTTGCCTGTATATAAAGAAATATACCCCGAAACCGATGCTAGTATCATAAGTGAAAAGGACTTAGAGAGTACTTTCAATGTACTATTTGTCGGTAAAGAACCCGTCGGAAAAGGTCTATATGAAGTCTTGGAGGCATGGAAAAGATTCGTGGAAGAGAGTCCTCACTCTCAGCTCAATGTAGTCACACAGGTTGATTCACAGCTCTCTAGCGCAGCAAAAGGGATAAAAAACATTCGGTTCTTTCCCCCAAAGTTCACTACTAAAGAGCTCATGACAAAACTGATGATTAGAAGTGACGTTTTTGCCATGCCTACTCACCTCGATAGTTTTGGCATGGTCTATCTTGAGTCGCTGTCTTGCCAAACCCCAGTTATTGCAACCAAGCAGTTTGCATTGCCCGAAATGGTAAAACACAACGAAAACGGTATTCTTCTTAATCATAACCCTCTTTTTCTTGACGATCCACTGGCTAAAATCCCAAAAGATCCCAAAAAACTCACCGTTGACGAAGAGGCTTTCCACCAGATTGTCAATGGGCTGCTTGATAATTGGAGAAGCCTATACCGAGACCGTGACAAGTTGAGTAATTTAGCTAGTCGCACTCTCGATGATTTTCGGCCGGGAGGCCGTTTTTCCACTGAACATCGCAATAAGAAACTAGAGGAATTATTTTTCAATTGATATGGGTATTAAAGCGACCAACACAATCAGATTAGTGAAAAAATACTTAACATTCATCGTGCTAGGTCTTGCGGTTATTTTTCTTTATCGATACAGAGAGGAGTTCTTATCGATAGAGATTGTCGAACCTCTTTATATCTTTCCAGTTCTTATTCTTTCATTTCTAAGTATCTTTTTGAATGGGGTTTTCAATAAGTTCTTTTTTCAACTGTATGGTGCAAACCTAAGGTTTAACGAGTGGTTTGGTCTTTCAGTTATCAATACTTTTGGAAACTTAGTCACTCCTCTGCGCGGAGGAGCGATTTCTAACGCTATTTATTTAAAGAAAAAACACCAGCTAGCCTACAGCGATTTTGTCGGCTCACTCGCAGCCAGTTATATTAATGTTTTTCTTGTCAACTCAGGCTTTGGTTGGGCGGTTTTTACCCTTTCCCCCCATTATCTCAGCAAGACCCAAAGCGTCATACTCAATTCTTTTTTTGGAAGTATATTTCTTGGATGCTTGTTTGTAACTCTCTTTGCACCGAAGTTTCCTGATTCTCGCTATAGACTTTTTAAAGTTGTTTTTAATGTGCTCAACGCTTGGCGAAAGCTCAGAGAAAACTTTCGCATATTGCTTGCTATTTCAGGCGTTAATATCGGTAACGCACTACTTCTTGCCGGAATGAATTACTTCCTGTTTCGTACCATTGGTTTAGAAATCAGTTTAGCTTCAGCATTAGCAATGGGAATATTTTCAAGTTTTAGCGCACTCGTCAGCATCACCCCAGGAAACCTCGGAGTGAGGGAAGCCTTTGCTGCCCTAGGTGCCGTTGGCTTTAATATCCCGGTTGCCTCAGCAGTTACCGTAAGTTTCGTTGAACGAATAGCGGTGTTTTGTCTTTGTCTCGTCTTCGGAATGATTTTCAGTCATATTTTGATGAAAAAAGCCATGGACCACGAAACAAAAGAAGAGGTGACGGCTTGACTATCAAGGATTTTAATGAATGTTGATAATTGCGTTTTTAGTTGTTTTATGTGCTTCAAGTACCTTCTTGGTTTATAAGAGTCAGCTGCGACAGGAAGAAAGCCTTGCTAATTTTGGTCTTGGACTTGCCCTAGGCATCCTTATTGAGACCGTTGCAGCAGCCATTCTTTTTCATCTAAATCTTTTCTACGACAGTAATATCCTTACAATTACCGGCATTTTTTCTATTGGGCTTTTTGGCTGGGGATGGTTCTTAGGTAAAAGTGGACCGCGCCTAGAACGAGAGAAACCTAACGGAAGGCAAACACTTATTGTTCGCTTAAAACAGATGGTCTTTTCCCACTGGAGGCTGACGGTACTCATTGCTTTTGTCTTAAAAGCTTACCTCCCTCCAGCCACAGTCATGGTCGGAGGTCAAGACCCTTCTCTTTATTCAGGCGCCTCCGCGCAACTAGCCCTTACTGGAAAATTTGATAAGGTTCTGACTGCGCATTCGATTTTAAATGATGAGCCATCCTTTAAGAAACTCGTATGGGAAAATAAGACATATAAATCAGACCACAACGGGACTGTCACCAAAATCAT
The DNA here is from genome assembly GCA_964490675.1 of uncultured Oligoflexales bacterium. Classification (GTDB taxonomy): domain Bacteria; phylum Bdellovibrionota_B; class Oligoflexia; order Oligoflexales; family JAWKNZ01; genus CAZBDM01. The sequence goes on along the minus strand of CAZBDM010000053.1, from coordinate 4,697 downwards.
TGAGGATAAGCCCGCTCTTCTTTATGACTTCCAAAGAGGTCCCAGCTATTTTATGGCTGTCACGATGAAAGCTTTAGGACTTGAATTGGGGTACTCTGCGAGTGCGTTTGTCTCACTTGCTGGGGTCCTGGTGTTTTATGTTTTTATGACACCGATCGCATCTAAAAACATCTCTTTTATTGCCGCATTTTTAGTCGCCTTAAACCCTGCGCAAATATGGTTTGGCAAGGCTAGCTATTCCGAGCCTCCATCGCTGCTTTTTATTTGGCTTGCGCTTGTTTCTTTCTCGCTATATTTCAAACCACTTATTCGAGGCAATAGGGAATATGTCAAGCAAAGAACAATCGCATCAAATTTACCGATTCTTTTTGTCTGTGCACTCAGTACAGCATCGTCCTTTTGGATGAGACAAGATCAAATCATAGTGGTAGCGTCGATAATGTTTTTCTTCCCTTTATTGCTGCTGGTTCTGAAAAGGGAGAACAATTTATCGGTTAAAAAACAAGATTGGTTTGAAATCGGCATCTTTTACCTATTGATTGTTGGTTTCTGTTATGCATTCACCGTTGATTATAAGATTGCGAGCCACTTTTTTTATTCTTTGGTATACGAAGAGTATTTCTTCCTGAACAATATCCATTTATACTTAGCTGGCGGAGCAGTATTTAGCCTTTCTATGGCTGCTTTAGCCTGGAAGGTCCAGCCCCTTCAGAAGCTTTTAAAGACCCTTCAAAAAATCATCGAAACCCAACGGTTTATTGAAATTTTGTCTGTGCTGTTCATAGTACTTCTTGTTTGGGGGATGATGATTAGACTAGTCCAAGAGCCTTGGGAGTATTTTGGATCTGATCAAAACCATAATGCCGGCTCCCGAACTATGGATGAACATATTTTCATTAGAATTGCCCTGATGGCAGGCGTGACCAATTTAGTCTTAGGATTTTGGGGAGCTTTTATACTTTTAAGAGATCAGAAGACCAGGTACTTCAGCTACGTTTTGATCTTTTTGTGGGCTGCATACTGCTCTGTTCTTCTTGTTAGTCAGAACAACTCTCCAATGCTTTTTTGGGCTTCGCGACGTTACATACCAATTGTTGTACCCGGCTTTATCGCCTTTGGGACTTATTTTACGTTCACAAAACTACCGCTTTTATTTCCTAAAAAACCTGCCTTACTTCTATCTTTACTGTTTGTCATAAACACCGCGCCTATGATTTATTTTGGGGAAACACTGTGGCACTTTAGAGAAATGTATAATTCTTACAAAGTGGTACAAGGATTAGATGCTGCCGTTTCTGAGTCTAAAACGAAACATGTTGCGATCTTTGCAGACGCAAAATGGCGGCATTTCAATCACACATTTAACTTTTTTTCTAAGCACGAGGTGATAGCCATCAATAAGCTCCCCAAGAAGCTGAGTACTCATTCCAATGAGTTTAAGAAGATGTTTTCAATCCTCGCCGACAAAGGAATTCAACCTGTAATAGTTTTTAGAAAAGAAGAGAAAGACGTTTCATGGCAAGCTTTCGAGGGTAAAATTTTTAGGGTAGAAGCACGCTTTAGTAGACTAGAGCAAACTTTTAATTCTTGGCCTAGAAAAAGATATCAGCGCGATCACAGTTACCAAGGAAAGGTGATCAAGGTAGGTGCTTGATTGTTAACCTTTTGAGGAAGCGAGTTGCCAAACGAGGTATTCACCCTTCTGAGCAACTATAGAAAGATTTGAGCAGATCTCCTTAGGTGAGTCTTTCATTTTCTTCTGAGCTGTTTCATTAGGCTTTGTTATGATAATAACAGGGCGATCAAAAATATATGTAGACCCCAGACAAGACTGATTAGGATCTGGCTTTGCGGCCACCTGCTTAAGTTCTTTAACAACACCATCCCACCAACTGAGCCGTTTTTTGCAGTTTACACTGCGAGGATTACCTGGACACTCTTCGTAAATAAAAAGAGTTTTTCTTCCCGTTCTGACAAATAAGCTATCCGCGACATAGGGGGAAAACAAAAGAACAGAGTCTTCTGGAGTATGGCTTTTTATATACTGCGCTAAGGGTTCGGTTTGAGTACGCATGGGGGTTTGGTAGACAGAAAAAAAACGCCTGAGATGTCTTTTAGAAGCCATGACGTTAATTCTGGCTTCAAGGAGCGTAGTGAAGACTATGACAATCACTAATACACCCCCGAGATTAACAAAACGAAGAATTGGTTTAGCAAGTATCCGACCAAGGTTGAGGTTTTTAGCCTTTACAACCTTGAAGCTTTCCACAATAAAACTTGCCCCCAAAAGCCCAAGTGTCAGGCTTGCTGTAAACAGAATTTCACCATGGCGTTCCCAGCTGTTCAAAAAAATCATGTTTAGCTTTGCTAAGGTTTTTATGGGAGAGAAATAAACCATACTCATAACTAAAGCTGATAAGAAGATAAGCCATGGGTAACACTTTACCTGCCATGATACCGGGAAAAACTTCCTAGGAACGAGCGTGGCAACAAGGCCAACGATCATTAAAACCTGCATCAGACCAAAACCATTTCCTAGCGGCAAGACGCTCGAATACCTTGTTTTAAAACCAAATGCGACAATACTTTTGGCTCGACCGATGACGTTTTGCCAAGTGAAGGGAGCCTTAGCTAATCGGTCACTCGAGGTGGCTTGAGAAAAGTCATTGGTTAGAAAAAAGAAGCCAACAATAAGACCTAAGCCTATAAAAAGACAGATAGAATCAATCGCCCATGTCTTCATAGGTGTCGTTTTTCTATACTCGAACCAGGTCCCTATCAACCATGCGACGACACTAAAGGCAAAAAGACCAAACATAGTCGGATGCATAAAAAAGAAAATAAGAGGAAGACATACAAGCAGTGTACGTCTAACTTTTGCATCCAAATACTTTTCCCGAGAAGACAAAATCCCAACGACAATCGTGATGGCAACAAGGTGAGCCAAGAGTCTAGAAAAGCCACCGGAGTCTGTTGCCCAAACCGGAAAAACAAAAGGGGTGACGTAGAGAGCGCCCACTGCAAAACTAAAAATCGCACTTTTCGATGGAGTTAACTGTTTCGCTGCCCACCAAGCTAATAGTGGCACTGAACTTGTGACAAGAAGAAGCCATGACTTTAGTATTTGACCACCGCTCACAACCCCAAGCTTTACAAACAGACCGTTAAATAAAACGACCAAGGCGTGACTTCCAGTTGGATAAAAGTGAAACTTTTCCTCCCCAAACTGGTCTGGAAACGACAGGAAAGCGTTACTAATCAGAGCACTCCCATATTCCACCAGCTTCATAAAAAACATGCTGTGCGAGATGCCATCATGGTAGGTCGGTAAAGAAGCAACTTCCTTAAGGTGGCCGAGCCACAATATCGATGAAAGAAAAAATAGAACGCAAAAAGAAACAACGTTTTCTTTGTGAGCGATAAAAAAGGTTTTGATTTGCATTCGATTTTTTAGGACATGTTGAACGCCCCGAAACGTCACATAATAAATAGCTACTGAGACAAACCAAAGGCTTTGTATAGGAAGAAAAGCAAGAACGATGCTTAAAAAGATCCCAAAACAGACTCCCAACGCAATGACGAAGGGAAGATTCTGAGGACCAGTAAGTTTACTAAAAAAGTTTAGCTTCTGCAGGCCTAGTCCAAAAAGACCAAGCTGTGTAAAAATGATGAGAAACCAAAGGTAATCGTAGATTTGTGCTTCAAAAAGCAATGGCTCCTCCAAAACAATTCAATTATGGGGCCCTTAACCAAAAATTAATGAGCTCAGCTAGAAACTCGTTTCTCTTGTTAGTGGGTTCGGCATAACAACTAGAGTTCGCCCGACAAGGACAAAGCTCTATAAAAAGACAGATTGCCAGCATAAAAAGACTTTTAATCTTTAAGAGAGAATCTAGCAGCTAAGGCTTTGCCGTGCAATTATACTATTCAACATCTCACACTCATTGACTATATTTTAAAATACCGATACTTTTAGATGTCTCAGACCAGAATAAGGCTCAATGAATTGGAATTACTAGTTTTTTTGCCCTGTCTAAACGAAGAAGAAACCATCTCTAAAGTGATAGGGCGGATTCCCCGCCACATTGAGGGAATAAAAAATGTCCAAGTGCTCGTCGTCAATGATGGAAGCACAGATAAATCCGAGGAATGCGCTCAAGCAGCTGGCGCCACAGTGATCAACCACAAACGCAATATGGGTGTGGGGAAATCTTTTCAAACTGCGCTTAATTACGCTTTAGAGAATAAATTTGACATAATGTCGAACATCGATGCTGACGGGCAATTTGCTCCCGAAGACATCCCCACCCTGATCAAGCCTATTGTCGATGGAAAGGCTGAGTTTGTCTCCGGCTCGCGCTTTCTCGAGAAAAAAGAAATAGAAAACATGTCGACCATTAAGCGCTGGGGTAACGACCGGATGACAGGTCTAATCAATAGCCTTACAAAACAGCGCTTTACCGATGTATCCTGCGGCTTTCGGGCTTACTCCCGCGAAGCCATGCTAAGACTTGTCCTTCACGGCCAGTTTACCTACACACAAGAAACTTTTATGAATTTGGCCTTTCTCGGACTTCCGATTGTAGAAATTCCAGTCAATGTCAGATATTTTGCGGGACGCAAGTCAAGGGTTGCGGGAAGCATATTGAAATATGCCCTAAATACCTCGAAGATCATCTTTCGCACCTATCGAGACT